>JBPBQU010000595.1:0-4353 GCA_050955085.1 Janthinobacterium lividum
AACACGTGGTGCTGCTCCTCCCACTGCTCGCGGTGTGGCCGCGTTTCGGGCTGCGACGCACCGCGGTCGCCGTCGGCGGTGCCGTCGTGCTGATGGCGCCGTGGGCGCTGGGTGCCCCGCGAGACTTCCTGCACGACACGGTCGCGACGATGGTGCAGCTACCCCCGCTGCGCTTCGCCGACACCCTCTATACCGCTGTCCTCAACGAGACGGGAGTCGCGCTGCCCTTCGCCGTCGTGGGCGTACTGATCCTGGCCGTGCTCGTGGCGGCCGTGCTGAGCCTGCACCGCCGCCCGGTCGGGCTCTCCAGCCTGCTCACGTGGTGTGCGGGCGTGCTGGTGGTCGCGAACCTCGTCAACAAGCAGGCCTTCTACAACCAGTTCTGGCTCGTCGGGGCATTGCTGCTGCTTGCGGTGGCCGCCTCGGCCGGTGTCGGTTCCAGCACTTCCGGTTCACAGGAGCACGAGTCGCACCTCACGACGCCGGGGCGGCGAGGTCGCGCGGAACGTCGACACCCGCGAGCAGGCTCGCGAGCCGCCGGGCCTGCTCCGGCCAACCCCATCGATCGCTGACCCACTCCCGACCCGCCGTGCCGTACTCCTGCGCTGTCACGGGGTCGAGGAGCAGACGCGTCACCGCCCGCGCCACGGCCGACACGTCACGTCCGTCGACGACGACCCCGTTGACCCCCGCCAGCACGGCATCGGGCGCGCCACCCGAATCGCCCGCGACGACAGGTAACCCGCAGGCCGCGGCCTCCAGGTAACAGATGCCGAGGGCCTCGGGCTCCAGACCGGCCAACCGGGTGCGCGTCGGCATGCAGAAGACGTCCCCGGCGGCGTAGTGGGCCGGGGTCTCCTGCCAGGGCACCGACCCCGTGAGCACGACGTGCCCTCGCAGGCCGAGGGAGTCGACGAGGCCCTGCACGTGCGCCCGGTGCGGGCCGTCCCCGACGACGAGCAGCGCCGCGTCGGGAACCTGCTGACGGATCTGCGGCAACGCGCGGACGAGGACGTCCTGACCCTTGCGCGCCACCAACCGGGACACGCACACCACCACCGGCCGCTCCCCCAGCCCGTGGCGCCTACGCACCCGCGCCCGACCCTCGGTGTCGGGGCGGAACACGGTGGCGTCCACCCCGGGGGTGAGCTGACGCATCCGGGCGCGGGCCGCGGGGTCGAGGGGGCGCTCGATGCGGGAGCGGCACCAGTCACCCAGAAAAGTGACGGTGTCGTTGCTGTCCCCGATGCGGCGCAAGAGGTCTCGCGAACCAGGCAGACTGGACCACCACACCTCGTGACCGTGGGTCGTGGCCACCGTCCGGGTCACCCCGGCACGGCGCAGCGCGGGGGCCATCAGCCCGAGCGGCGCGGCCGCCCCGAACCACACCCGGTCCGCCCCGTACTCACGGACCGAGTGACGAACACGGCGGGTGACACCGGGAGTCGGGACCATCAGCGGCGAGGGGTCACGCACCACGGTGACACCACGGGCGGCCAGCTCGGCGTCGACCTGCTCGTGGCCGCGCTGGCGGGCGGTGTGCACCACGACCCGCGCGGCGTCACCCGAGGACACCTCGGGCAGCAACCGGGCGACGGCGTGCACGAAGGACTCGATGCCTCCGGTGCGTGGGGGGAAGTCGTTCGTGACGACCAACGTGCTCACCGGGTTCTCCTCATCCTCGTCACCGGGGTTTCTGCGGGCAGGATCGGTCGCGTGTTGTGTCCTCCGGTGGGACACCGAGGAGGGTCACGGGGTCCACCCGGTCAAACCGCCCGCGACGTCGGCCAGCCAGTCCTGTTGCACCTGCGCCCAGCCTCGACCCAGGGTGGCCCTGCACGCCGCGTCGAGCCGTGCGGCCACCGGACCCGCAGCCACACCGCCCGCTTCCGGCGCCGAGGCCAGCGCGCGGTAGCACGCGCTCACGCTCGGCGTGCCTGCCCGCCGGGCCGCGGACGTCACGAGCGTCCACGCCGACGCGTAGGTGACCTGCAGGGCCTCGGCGTCGGTCGTGCTGAAGTCAGCGTCGGTGGGCACCACCGGGACGGCCCCGCCCGCGATGGCGTCCAGCAGTGGTGTTGCCAGCTTCCGTGCGGACACGTCCCGCCCGACCCGCGCCACATGGTCGGCGTAACCCTCCACGAGCCAGCGCGGCAACGGGTTGTCTCCCACCGCGAACGGCTGCACCGACGTGCTCGCGCGGGTCGCCACGTGCACGAGTTCGTGGGTCAGGGTGATCGTCCGACCCAGCCGGGAGAGCCGGGAGAACCGGTCCGCGGCCAGCACCACCCGCACCCCGGCCGGTTTCCCGTCCGGCAACCGGGCGTCCTCCCCCACCGCGAGCGCGTCGAGGACGGCCACCCGGGCGGGATCGAGGGCGGCGAGACGGGCCGCGAGCTCGGAGGTGGGAACGACGACGACCGCCGCGCCCCGCGGCCAGTCCGCTCCCCACAGCTCGTCGACGCGAGCACTGGCCACGGGGAGGTCTGCCCGGGCACCGGCGGCGACCACCCCGAGCGCGTCCGGTTCTCCCGCCCCGTCGGGATGCACCACCAAGACCACCCCACCGTCGACCTGATGGGCCTGGACGTCGCCCAGGTCCCAGGGCATCGGCGGCCCCGGGTCCTCGCTCGGGCTCAGCGCCCACCGTCCGTTCGCGCGGACGATCCCGACCTGCCCGCTGGTGCGGACCTCGCGACCCTCACCCAGTACCCTGACCCGTAACCCGACCTGCGCCACCCTGTCCTGCACCGTGGTGACGTCACCCGCCCACTGCACCAGACCGCTGGCGAGCGCCCGGGAATCACTGCGCCGTATCGCCTCCCGGTGCACCGCCGTCGTCACAAAGACCGCCCCCGCGGCGTCCAAGTCGCGCGCCAGTAGGGCTCGACCGCGCGCGGCGAGCAGGGCCGACACGTCGGCGACGGTCCCTTCGACACCGTCGGTGCTCGCAGCGGTCGGTGCGAGCACTGACGTGGCCGACGTGTCGTCAGGGGCGGGACGGCGCGAGTCGTCAGGGGCGGGACGGTGCGAGGCGCAGCCGGCCAACGTCGCCCCGCAGCCGAACCCGAGCAGGGCACGCCGCCCGAGCACTCTTCCGGGCCGCTGCACCCCGTCATCGTGGCAGGGCATCGTGGCACGTCTCATCACCTGTCTCATCTCATCTGCCACCCCGCGCCCCGACACCGTCAGGATGGCGAACTCACCCCGCGGCCCGGTGCTCGTGCGACGGCACGAGGCGCAACGGAGGTACCAGACCGGAGGCCGCCAGCACCTCCACCGCATCGCGTTCCTCCTCCTCGAGGACGGGCACCCCCGGCATCCCCAGCAGGACCGAGACGACACAGCCCGAACAGGCCCGGGGCCGCGCCGTGCAGCTGTCGCAGTCGATGAGCACCGGTACCTCCAACCGTCGCGGGCTGCTCGGCCCGACCGGTCCCTCGACCGGTCTTCCGCACGTTAGGAGACACCTCCGACACGAGCCTTCGAACACACGTTCCCCCAGCCGGCGTCACCAGGCTGCGGGCCACCGATCACGGGCGTGGACGCTCTATCCGCTGGGAGACTGCCCCCACCACGACGATTCTTTCTCCTGCTCTGCGCACAGGCCGCTCGGCGAGGGCTGCAATCGGTCCCCGTCGATCGCCGACCCGGCGCGCGAGGTGTCTCGACACGGGGCGACGGCGCGGCGCACCCCTCGTGTCCGACCCGCCTTCTAGCCTCGCCCCCATGTCCCGCCCGAGCATGTCCCATCCCGTCCCCGGGAGCTTCCAGGCGAGCTTCGACGACCTCGGTCGTCTTTTGTCGGAGACGACCTTCGTCGTCGTCGACCTCGAGACGACGGGCGGGGCGCCCGCCGACGCCGGGATCACCGAGATCGGTGCGGTCAAGGTGCGAGGCGGGGACGTGCTCGGGGAGTTCCAGACCCTCGTGCGCCCGGAGTCCTCGATACCCGCCTTCGTCCAGGTGCTCACCGGCATCACCAATTCCATGGTGGCGAGGGCTCCTCGTGCGGCGCAGGTCCTCCCCAGCTTCCTCGAGTTCGCCCACGGTGCGGTTCTCGTCGCCCACAACGCCCCTTACGACACCTCGTTCCTGGCCGGCGCCTGCCGCCGGCTCGGGCTCACCTGGCCCAAACCCGAGGTCGTGGACACCGTCGTCCTCGCGCGGTTACTGGTGAGCCAGGACGAGGCACCCAACCGCAAGCTCGGGACCCTCGCCCGGTTATTCGGGGCGCAGACAACCCCTGACCATCGCGCGCTGAACGACGCACGCGCCACGGTCGACGTCCTGCACGCGCTGCTGGGCCGCCTCGGCAACCGCGGCATCCAGACGATGGAGGACCTCACGTCC
>JBPBQU010000596.1:0-4319 GCA_050955085.1 Janthinobacterium lividum
GTCACGAGCCGGAACTTCCCGGCGAGCTGATCGGTCACCTGCTTCATGTCGGCAGGTACCACCCGGAGCATGAGGGCTCCGGTGCCGCCGGCCCGAGACCGCCCGTGGACCGGCCAGACCGTCGGCGCCGCCACGACCCGACGGGCTCCCGGGCGCTTCGGGCCACTGCCGGATCGCTGTTGCCAGATCGCTACTGCCGGATCGTTAACTGAGCAGGGTTTCCCGCAGGACCTGCGTTGCCGTGCGACTGGCACCCTGAAGCCGTGCCGACGACAAAGGTGGCGCAGCCGCGACCGGCGTCCCCTCACGTCGGTGCGCCGATCCCCGGCAGCTGGTCTCCGAAGCAGACTCCGTCGTGCGCCGCCCCACCGCACGATCCGCCTGAATACGCCCACGTGACCTGCGCACCCGCACGCGAGAACCCGCACCTCCGAGGAGCCCCGAATGCGCATCGCACTCGCCCAGATCACCAGCACCACCGACCCCGCCGTGAACCTCGAGGTCGTGGCCGCCGAGATCACCGCGGCCGTGGCGGCGGGGGCCCGGCTGCTCGTGCTGCCGGAAGCCACGATGTGCTGTTTCGGCCCACCCCTGGCGCCCATCGCCGAACCCGTCGACGGGCCCTGGGCGAGCGGGCTCGCGGCGCTCGCGGAGGCGGCGGGCATCACGGTCGTCGCAGGGGCGTTCACCCCCGGTGCGGGGGGACGGGTGCGCAACACGCTCCTGGCCCGCGGCGGGGGGGTCCACGCCCACTACGACAAGATCCACCTCTACGACGCGTTCGGTTTCGCGGAGTCCGACACCGTGGAGGCGGGGGCGGACCTCGTCGTGCTCGACATCGACGGGGTGCGGGTGGGACTCGCCACCTGTTACGACGTCCGCTTTCCGGGGTTGTTCACGGCGCTCGCGGATCGCGGCGCGCAGGTGGTGGTGCTGGCGGCTTCCTGGGGGGCGGGTCCGGGCAAGGTCGGGCAATGGGACCTGCTGACCCGGGCCCGGGCGCTGGACAGTACGTGCTTCGTGCTGGCGTGCGACCAGGCCGACCCCGGCAGGCGCTCCGAGGCTCCCACCGGGGTGGGTCACTCGCGGGTGCTCGCACCCTCGGGTGACATCGTCGCGGAGCTGGGTGCGGGTGCGGGGCGCCTCGTGCTCGACCTCGACCTCTCGGCCGTCGAGGAGGTGCGAGCGCTGCTGCCGGTACTGGCCAACCGTCGTCACCTGGGGATGGGCGATGGGCCGGGAACACGCCACGGCGACACGCCGTCCTGACTTTTTGTCACCAGCCCGTCACCGTCGGCAGTTGTCCACCGCTTGTGCACACCCCCGACCGGGCAACGATGCAGGTCACGAGCATGTGGGGGGCCGTTGTCCACCGTGTCCACAGCCTGGGGAAATCACATGGATGTGACACACCATGTAGTGGTCCCTCCCGGTCCGGGACCCCACGGGTAGTGGCGCGCCTCGTCCGGGGGTACTGTCTGAGGTACCCAGGAACGTCGGGTCTCGTCGCCGAGAGAAGGACCATCCCCATGAGCATCACCGTCTACAGCACACCCTCCTGCGTGCAGTGCAAGGCCACCTACCGTGCGCTCGACCGCTCGGGCCTGCCCTACCAGATCGTCGACGTGACGACCGACGCGGCAGCGCTGCAGACGGTGCGTTCCCTCGGGTACGTGCAGGCGCCGGTCGTCGTCAGCGGTGACGAGCACTGGTCGGGCTTCCGCCCGGACCGCATCAACGCGCTGGCTGCCCGCTTCGCCGCTGTCTCCGCCTGAGCGAGACCGCGGTGTCACCCGGCGTCGTCTACTTTTCGAGCGTCTCCGGCAACACCCACCGCTTCGTCACCAAGCTGGGGCTACCGGCCCGACGGATACCGCTCTTCCCCCGGGACGAACCTCTGGCGGTCACCGATCCCTACGTCCTGATCCTCCCCACCTACGGTGGTGGTGACGGGACGGGGGCCGTGCCCAAGCAGGTCATCCGTTTTCTGAACGATCCCGCCAATCGAGCCCTCGTCCGAGGTGTCGTCGGTGCGGGAAACACCAACTTCGGGGCGCACTACGCCGCGGCCGGCGACATCGTCGCGGCCAAGTGCCACGTTCCCCACCTCTATCGATTCGAGCTCTTCGGAACCCCTGACGACGTGCATCGGGTGCGCGAAGGATTGGACACGCTGTGACCCTCATCTCCGAGACCCCCACCACGGTGGAGACGGTCCCCGCACCCGCGTCGCCGAGCTTCCACACGCTCAACGCGATGCTCAACCTCTGGGACGTCGACGGTCGCATCCAGTTCGAGGCCGACGTCGAGGCCGCCCGCCAGTACTTCCTGCAGCACGTGAACCCGCGCACCATGCAGTTCCCGGACCTCGGGGCGCGTCTGGAGTACATGGTCGGGGAGGGTTACTACGAGGCCGCGGTGCTGGCGCAGTACTCCGCCGATTTCGTCCGCGAGCTCACCGACCGCGCACACGCCGCGAAGTTCCGGTTCGCCACCTTCCTCGGGGCGTTCAAGTTCTACACGAGCTACGCGCTGAAGTCCTTCGACGGCAAGGAGTTCCTCGAGAGTTTCGAGGACCGGGCGGTGATGACGGCCCTCACCCTCGCGGTAGGTGACGAGAATCTCGCCACCGGCATCGTCGACGAGATGATCGCGGGCCGTTTCCAGCCGGCCACGCCGACCTTCCTGAATGCGGGCAAGTCCTCGCGCGGTGAGCTGGTCTCCTGCTTCCTGCTGCGCATCGAGGACGACATGGAGTCCATCGGCCGGGGTATCAACTCGGCGTTGCAGTTGTCGAAGCGCGGTGGCGGGGTCGCCCTGCTGCTGAGCAACATCCGTGAGTACGGCGCCCCGATCAAGCGCATCCAGAACCAGTCCTCGGGCGTCATCCCCGTGATGAAGCTCCTCGAGGACTCGTTCTCCTACGCCAACCAACTCGGTGCCCGTCAGGGTGCGGGCGCGGTGTACCTCTCGGCCCACCACCCGGACATCATGCGGTTCCTCGACACCAAGCGCGAGAACGCCGACGAGAAGATCCGCATCAAGACCCTCAGCCTCGGTGTCGTCGTCCCGGACATCACCTTCGAGCTCGCGAAGAACAACGAGCCGATGCATCTGTTCTCGCCCTACGACGTGGAGCGCGTCTACGGGATCCCCTTCGGTGACATCTCCGTCAGTGAGAAATACCACGAGATGGTCGCCGACGAGCGCATTCGCTCCACCACCATCAACGCCCGGGACTTCTTCCAGACCCTTGCCGAGTTGCAGTTCGAGTCGGGCTACCCCTACGTCGTGTTCGAGGACACGGTCAACGCGGCGAACCCGATCGACGGCCGCATCAACATGTCGAACCTGTGCTCGGAGATCCTGCAGGTCAACACCCCCAGCACGCTGGGTGAGGATCTCGGGTACGAGGTCATCGGCAAGGACATCTCGTGCAACCTGGGTTCGCTCAACATCGCCCTCGCGATGGACGGCGGGAATCTCGGGCAGACGGTCGAGACCGCCGTGCGGGCGTTGACCGCGGTGTCCGTCGCCTGCGACATCCAGTCCGTGCCGTCCATCGCCTACGGCAACTCGAAATCGCACGCCATCGGGCTCGGGCAGATGAACCTGCACGGTTACCTCGCCCGTGAGCATGTCCATTACGGCAGTGCCGAGGGCATCGATTTCACGAACATCTACTTCTACTCGGTGCTCTTCCACGCGTTGCGGGCCAGTAACGCCATCGCGATCGAGCAGGGTTCGACGTTCGACGGGTTCGAGCGCTCCGCCTACGCCGACGGCAGTTTCTTCGACAAGTACACCGAGCAGGTGTGGGCGCCGCAGACCGAGCGTGTCGTGCAGCTGTTCGCGGCGGCCGGCATCTCGATCCCGACGCAGGCCGACTGGCGATCGTTGAAGTCCGCCGTCGTTGAGCACGGTCTGTTCAACCAGAACCTGCAGGCCGTCCCGCCGACGGGTTCGATCAGCTATATCAACAACTCGACCTCCTCGATCCACCCGATCGCCTCCAAGATCGAGATCCGCAAGGAAGGCAAGCTCGGCCGCGTCTACTACCCGGCTCCGTTCATGACGAACGAGAACCTGGCCTACTACGAGGACGCGTACGAGATCGGCCCCGACAAGATCATCGACACCTATGCCGCGGCGACGCAGCACGTCGACCAGGGTCTGTCGCTGACGCTGTTCTTCAAGGACACCGCCACGACCCGCGACATCAACCGCGCGCAGATCTACGCCTGGCGCAAGGGCATCAAGACCATCTACTACGTGCGCATCCGTCAGATGGCGCTCGAAGGCACCGAGGTCCAGGGCTG
>JBPBQU010000597.1:0-4295 GCA_050955085.1 Janthinobacterium lividum
CCGCCCCCGGGTGGCGGGGGCCCCCCCAAATCGGGGGGCCCACCGCTCCACCGTCAGGTGTTCAGGTCAGGAGATCAGCTTGCGCGAGGTGGTCACGACGCGCGTGACGAGGTGGTCCAGCGCCGTGAACGTCACGTCGTTCAGTGGCTGGTCGCCCTGGCCCGCAACGTGACCGACACCGTAGGGGTTGCCGTCCACGAACTTGGACGGGTCGGTGTACCCGGGCGGGACGATGATCCCGCCGAAGTGGTAGATCGTGTTGTAGAGCGCGAGCAGTGTCGTCTCCTGACCACCGTGGGTCGTGGAGCTGGCCGTGAAACCGGCGTAGACCTTGTCCGCCAACTGCCCCGCGCCCCACTGCGCGCCGAGGGAGTCGATGAAGACCTTCAGCTGGCCGGCGATGTTGCCGTAGCGGGTGGGGGAGCCGAAGAGCACGGCGTCGGCCCAGACGATGTCGTCAGCGCTGACGGCCGGTGCGCCGACAGCAGCCTCGGCGGCGACCTTCTGCTCGTCGGTGGCCTCCTTCTCGCCCTGCGTGGCCGCCCGGGCGACCTGGCGCAGGCGGACCTCGGCGCCGACCTGTTCACCGGTGGCGGCGAGTCGTTCCGCCATCCCGCGCACGGTGCCGGTGGCGGAGTAGTAGACGATGGCGAGCTTGACGTCGCTCACGGGACCTCCAAGTGGTTGAACGTGCATGGACGTGATGTCTTCGACGGTAAACCCCGCATCATCCGCTGTCGCGACGGGACCCCGCCGTCCCCGAGATGACGGGGGACGGGATAGGACAGGGGGGTGGCGCGTCAGGAACTTCCGACCAAGGACTGCGCGGTGTGCGGGCGCACCATCACGTGGCGCAAGAAGTGGGAGCGCGACTGGGACGCGGTCCGCTACTGCTCCGACGCGTGTCGGCACCGTGCCAAGGGTCGCGGTGCGCAGGTCGACGCAGACCTCGACGCGGCACTGCGCGACCTGCTCGACCGCCGGGCCGCGACCGCGACGGTCTGCCCGAGCGAGGTGGCGCGAGCGGTCGGAGGTGAGGACTGGCGTGACCTGATGGAACCCGCGCGGGCCGCGGCCCGACGCCTGGTGGCCGCGGGCGGGGCCGACATCACCCAGGGCGGCAAGGTCGTGGACCCCTCCACCGCCAAAGGACCCATCCGGATCCGTCGGCGGTGATGGCGCACTATCCGGTGGCGTAGCGGCTGGCGGGGACGGGTAGACCCATGTTCTCCCGCAACGTCTCTCCGACGTACTCACCGTGGTAGACGCCGAGGCGGCGCAGTTGCGGGACGACCTGGTCGACGAACTCGTCCACCCCCACGGGCAGCGACGAAAACGCAAGCATGAACCCGTCGGCCGCACCACCGGTGAACCGCTCCGCCAGGAACTGCGCGACGGATTCCGGGGTCCCGGGCAGGAAACGGCGGCGCAACAGGGTTCGGTAGAGGTCTCGCAGGGTGAACGTCGCGGAGTCCATCAACCGACGGATCGAGTCGAATACCGACTGCACCTGGTTCGCACCTCTGGCCGCGTTCGCGAAGTCGAAGTCGAACCGGTCGTCGAGGGGGTGTCCGCTGACGTCGACACCGAGGTAGTGCGAGAGCCAGTCCAGCGACAGCCGGTCGGGGGTGAGTTCCTCGATCTCCTCGAGGCGCTCCAGCGCCCGCGCGTGCGTCTCACCGAGTACCGGGGAGACCGCGGGTAGTACCTTGAGATGGTCGGGGTTTCGGCCGTTGTCGACGGCACGGCGTTTGTAGTCGGCGTAGAGCGCCTGCGCGCCGGTCAGTCCACCGCCGCTGAGGGTGAAGACGGCCTCGGCGCACGCGCCGGCCAGGGCGCGACCGTCCTCGGAGGCGCCGGCCTGGAACAGCACCGGGTGACCCTGCGGGGGACGAGCCGAGTTCAAGGGTCCGCGAACCCGGAAGAACTCCCCACGGTGGTCCAGCACGTGCAGTTTGGAGCGGTCGGCGAAGACGCCGGAGACGGGGTCGTGGCGAAACGCGTCGTCGTCCCAGCTGTCCCACAACCCCTGCACGACCTCGACGTATTCGGCGGCGCGGCGGTAGCGGGCGGCGTGGTCCAGATTCTCGTCGAGTCCGAAGTTCCACGCCTCCTCGTCGCTCGCGCTGGTCACCAGGTTCCAACCGGCCCGTCCGTGGCTGAGGTGGTCCAGGGATGCGAGCTGGCGGGCCGAGTGGTAGGGCTCGTTGTAGGTCGTCGAGATGGTCGCGGCCAACCCGATCCGCTGCGTGGAGCGGGTGAGCGCGCCGAGCAGGGTGAACGGTTCGGGACGGACGTTGACGACATGGTCGATCCCGGAGGCGAACCGGTCCCACACGTAGAGCTCGTCGGCGATGAAGAGCGTGGCGAACCCACCGCGCTCGGCCGTCTGCGCGACGTGGTCGTAGTGCTCGACGTCGAGGTAACCGTCCTCTCGCCCACCGGGTAACCGCCAGCTCGTGAGGTGCTCACCTCCGGGATAGAAGATCATCCCGCCCAGCAGCATCGACGCGTCTCGTGTGACCACCAGCGCGACGGTACGCGGTCGCGGGCCGCGGCTCCTCGAGTGAAGCGCTCGACAAGGTTCGCCGCGCTGGCGTCCACTGGGAAAACCATCCAGAGCGGCCGGGGGACTTGGCTCGACGACGCCGCAGCAACCGCCCCCGGGTCGGTGCTTCCGCCAAGACCCATGGAGGAGTTGTTCGTGGCCGAGATCCATGTGACGAGGCGCCTGCACGTCGACCTGTTGCGGTGTTCCGGAGCGGCCTGTCGGGCCTGAAGCCCGCCGGTTCCCACCCCTTGTCCACCACGCCGGCCCGCCGCCGGTGGCGGGCGCGACGCTGCGCGCCCGTGCAGTCCCCGAGAAGTTCCTGTGTTTCACGACTGCACTGGACCTTTGACGACCTGGTTCCGGTGCTGCGCCGACGGGGGCTGCTGCGGACGGGTTTCGGAAACGGCGGGTTGCGGGAGAACCTCTTCGACTTCTGAGTTCCCTCAGGTGGGGTCGGCGCCCAGGACGACCTCGAACTCCAACAGGCTGGAACCGGTGGCCACCGGGCGGGCGCGCTCACCGGAGTGCGCCGCCTTGGCGCCGCCGCCGGCCCAGCCCTGGAACGCCTCCTCGGTCTCCCACCTGGTGTAGACGAAGTAGCGGGTCTCTCCGGCGACGGGACGCAGCAGCTCGAAACCGAGGAACCCCGGGGTCCCCTCGACCGCACCCATGCGGTGGGCGAAGCGGCGTTCCAGCTCGGCCCCGCCACCGTCGGGAACCTCGATGGCGTTGATCTTCACGACTGTCATAGGGGCAGTTTCGCAGGACGTCGGACCGACGGGTTCGTCCGGGTGCAGGCGACCCGCGCGGACATCGACCCCGAGGAGCGGGTGCGCGGGTCACCCCCGAACGGGGTCGTCCTGCCGGGGGCTCGACGTCGCTCAGAGACGGACGCGGTACACCCCCCCGATCCTGGCCTTTCCGGCGGGGATGTCCCCGGCCGACTCCTCGGAGCTCCACCCGATGGTGACGTTGCGCGCGTACGCGGTGAGCAGCGTCGTGGGTTTCACCCCGCAGAGGCCGATCCAACCGGGTGTCGGCAGGTAGAACAGGATGCTCACCCGGGCGGCGTCGCTGCTGAGCCGGTTGAACCCCGTGACCTCGGACGGTCCGACGAGGTGGGTGCGTTCCGTCGTCACCGGGATCGAGGTGTAGCGGGGGTACCACTCGCCCTGGCAGCGGACGATGAGGTCGACCCGGGTGCCCTCGGTCTCGACGAGGGAGGCGACGGGCTGGTCGCAGAAGTCGGAGTAGGATGCGTCCTCCGGATCGCACGACGGGATGCCCCCGAAGGCGTCGAATCCCGTGAGGTCAGCCGTGACGACCCCGTACCCGCACAGTTCCCCGCTCGATCCGCGCCAGCAGTCGTCGTCCAGCGGGCGGGTCTGAGCCGGGGCCTGGAGCACGACACCGGCGTTGCGGAGTGTGAGTCGAGGCGTCGCGGCCGAGGCGGGTGCGGCGGTGAGCACCGGGGCGAGCAGCGTGGCCAGCACGGCGGCGACGGCGAGGCCGGCGCGGGACGGGCGTCGCGCCGCCCCGCCCCGGACGTCGGACCCGGGAGCACCGGGCCTCGCGGCATCGGACAGGACATCGTGGGTCTTCGTGAAACGGTGGTGATGCACCTGAGATCCTCCCTCAGAAGTCCGCGGCGATCGCGGCCGTCACTAATGGTGCCGTAATGGTGACGCTGAGGTAATACTTTGGTCCAAGTGCGGGAGGAGACCGGCGTCGGCGGATCCCCTCC
>JBPBQU010000598.1:0-4294 GCA_050955085.1 Janthinobacterium lividum
TTCGTCGGCGAGCAGCAGGATCGGGTCGCCGACGACGCTCTGCGCGACGCGTAGCCGTTGCTGTTCACCCCCGGAGAGTCGACCGACGGGGGCGTCGGCGTAGGACATCGCCCCGACGGCCTCGAGGACCGCGTCGACCTTCACCCGCGCGGCCCGCGAGGGCAACAGCGGCCCCCAGCGGTGGCCGTCGAGGCCGAGGCGGACGAAGTCCCTGGCGCGCAACGGGGTCGTGGGTTGCAAACCCCGCTGTTGGGGGACGTAACCGATCCGGCGGTCCCCGCGGCGCACCGGCCGGCCGTCGACCTCGACGCTCCCCGAGTGCAACCGTTGCTGGCCCAGGACGACCTTGAGCAGGCTCGACTTGCCAGCTCCGTTGGCCCCGAGGACGGCCACGAACTCCCCCGGGGCGAGCGCGAGATCCAGCCCCGACCACAGCCGGCGGGGACCGTAGGCCAGTGATGCCCCGGTGAGCCGCAGAGCGGGGTTCACCCCTGCGTTCACGCTCGCAGCGCTGCCGCGATCGCGTCCACGTTGTGGGTCATCCACGTCGTGTAGTCCTCGTCCTTGCCGTCGGGCCCCTGGGGGAGCGTCTCCGTGACCGGCACCACCGCGATGCCGTTGTCCTTGGCCGCTTTCAGGACTCGCTCGGTCTGCGGGCCCGTCGTCTGCTCGTTGTAGACCAGGGCCCGCACGCGCTGGTCCGGACCGGCGTCGAACAGGGCCAGTGTCTCCTGCAGTACGTCCACCGGGACGTCGGAGTCCTCCTCGATGGCTGCGGAGAACTCCTCGGGGGTCGCGTTCACGGCACCCAGGGCGTCCAACAGGTACCCCGGGACGGGTTCGGTGATCGCGACCCGCTGCCCCTTCGTGGTCGCGGCGTCACCGGTGATCTTCTGTTGCAGGGCGTCGAGCCCTGCGTCGAAGGTGGCTGCGTTGGCCTCGAAGGTGGCTGCGTCGTCGGGGGAGGCCGTGGCCAGCGCCCGCTCGATCGCGTCCGCCAGGATGCGCACCGTCGCGACGTCGTACCAGACGTGCTCGTTGACTTCCGCACCCGCCGAGGCGGTTCGGCCGGACAACTCGACCGCGTTCAGGACGGTGGCCTGGGAATCGAGCGTGGAGAGCATGGTCTGCATGAAGTCGTCGTAACCCCCACCGTTCTCGATGACGAGGTCGGCGCGGGAGAGCTCGAGTTGAGTGCGGGTGCTGGCCTCGTAGCTGTGCGGGTCGGCCGACGGGTCGCTGATGACCGAGGTGACGGTGGCCGCATCCCCGGCGATGGAGTGTGCGATGGACCCGTAGACGGTGGTGGACGTGACGATGCTCAGCTCACCGCCCCCGGGGGTCGGCGTCGTCGAGGCCTGCGCGGTCGAGGTGCCACTGCCGCAGCCGGTGAGGGTCAAGGCGGTGGTGAGGCCGAGTGCGAGGGACCCGAGGACGAGGCGCGGGGGCATGACGAGGCCTTCTGACGATGGGAACGGTTGTCGTTAACTCTAAGCCTCACGCCGTCCCGTCCCATCCCGGCAGCTGCCGCTGGCTGCCCCCTTCATCCCGGGGCGGGGGAGCGGGGGAGCGTCTCCAGCACCCGCGTGCAGCACGCGATGAGCAACGGGACGGCGAGCATGGCGCCGACCGCCGGCACCGCCGCACCGGAATCGTTGACGGCGAAGCCGATGACCAGCAGGACGAGCAGGCAGATCAGACCCGGTTTGAGGACCGGGTGGCGGTCGTAGGCGCGCTGCAGCACGGAGACCCCGAGGACCCTCGGCCGCACCAGGACGAAGGCGATGAACACCGCGGCCAGGGCGAGCACCACGCTGAGGAGCCAGTTGCTGTAGAGGATCCGCAGGTTCTGCGCCGCCTTGCGTTCCACGATCTGCCCCGCGCCACCGTCGACGAGGGTCTGCACGAACCGGCCCAGGTGGGTCTGATCGTCGGTGGGGCGCAACCAGTCCGCGAACGAGATCGCGGCCAGCACCAGGAGGGTCCCGAGCACGATCAGCAGGACCCGTCGCCACGTGACGCGCACCCCGGCGACGAAGAGGGCGAGCAACCCGAACGCGGGGATGATCGCGGGCGGTCCGCCGAAGTCGCTGCCCAGCACACCGTCGACGTAGGTCGCCACCAGGCCGAGGGCGACGACGACCGCGAGCGCCCAGCGCCGGTGCCCGCCGCGGACCAGATGGTCCGCGAGTGCCACCGTGAACAGCAGCGCACCGGTCGCGAAGAGGGCGAACTGTTGATTGCCGAGGCCATAGAAGCGACCGGCCACGACGGGTTGCAACCCGTTGAGGCTGGAGGTGATGAGCCGGGAACCGGTGGCGCAGTCCACGGCAAGGACCCCGGCCGTCACCAGGCCGACGAACCCCAACGGGCCCAGCGCGTGGCGGCGCCACGGGCCGAGGAGGGCGGCAGCCGTGATGAGCGCGACGTAGAGCGCCACGGCTGCGGTCACCGCGAGCAGGTGTTCGCCGGTGGAGGTGTCGTGGCGCCACCACGGGATCGTGTTGGCCAGGAACGTGGAAGCACACACCGCCCCGTAGACCACGGCCAGCCCGCGCAGCCAGGCCAGCAGGCGGCGTCGGCCGCGCGGACCCCCCCACGACCTGCGCAACGCGAACGTGGCGACGGCGTAGAGGAGGAGCTGGGAGGCGCCCCAGACCGTGAAGAACGGACCGACGAGGGGTTGCACGGCCTGGGCGGCCCGGTCGAGGTCACGGACCTTCTCCTCGCGGGCGGCGTCGCTGGAGCCGGGGTCGGTCGAGGTCACCGGCGCGCCCACGAGCCCGGCTGTGGCGTGGTCGCTGCCCAGAGCGAGGCTCAGCAGGGTGGGAGTGAGGTCGGTGGTCTGCACGATCGCGGTCTGCCGCGTGGAACGGCTGCCGAGCAGGCCGTCGTAGGTGGAACCACCCGGCGCGGGGCCGGTGGCCCCCGCGTACTGCAGGTGGGCGGTTCGGCCGGCGTCGGCCAGCGAGACCGCGAGCAGGGTCGTCGCGTCGGTGCCCGTGGAATCGGTGACGGCGCGTTGCACCGCGGCGAGCGTGGCGTCGATCGCCGCGACCTGTACGGCGCGTGAGGTGGCGGGTGCCGACTCCTCGGCGGGGAGGTCGCCCGGGTCCCGCACGGTGCCCGCGTCGATCACGATCACCTGGGTGCCGTCTTCCAGGGCGCTCTGGACGTGGCCTCCGATCACCACCGCCGCCTCGGGCACCTCGGTGTCGCCGCCCGGTGAGACGTAGTTCGTGACGCTGCCGTCGGGGCGGGCCAAGGCGATCCCGGCGCCCGGACCGATGGCGAGCGTGCGGGTGCCCGCGTCGGCGAGGGCCCGGCCCAACGTCCCGGGGACCGCGCTGAACGTGCCGGCGGCCGCGATGTCGCCGTAACCGACCATGTCGGGCTGCCTGCCGGCGACGGTCTCGGCGATCGGCCGGCAGGCGGCTGTCGCGTGCTGCTGCGAGGACCCGTCGAAGTCGGTGGCCCGTCGCCCGGCGGAGAGACCGAGCCAACCGTCGGCGGGGCAGGCCGCGGTGAAGACGCTGCGCACGGCGATCGTGCCGATCGCACCGTTGCTCATGGACGCGAGCGCCGGTGTGGCCTGCGTCGAGACGTCGGACCAGCGGACGCCGGAGAACCCGACGACGACCAGCGGGGCCTGCCGGGTGGCGGCCCGGGCCGGGGCGAGCGGCAGCAGGGTGAACACCGCGACGAGCAGCACCAGCACCGAGACCAGCGGACGGGCACGAGCGGCGGGGAGGGGTGGCACCCGGTCAGGCTAGGGCGGCCCGGGCGGCGGGGTGTGTGGTGGCGGGGTGTGTGGGGTGGCGGGGTGCGGTGCCGGCAGGTCCTGGGTAGGGGCTGACGTGGGGGAGGATCGGGGCCGTGCGAGCGCGACGGGTCTGGCAGTTGGTCGGCATGCTCGTGTTCCTGGCGGCGGCGGCGCCGATCGTGCACCGCTACCTGGTCGCCTATCCCGACGACCAGTGGCAGGTAGATCTCGAGGTCTATCGGGAGGCCGGGCGCAGTCTGCTCCTCGGTCGCCCGGTCTACGACTACGAGACCGACGTCCCGCAGCTGTTGCCGTTCACCTATCCGACGTTCTCGGCCGTGCTGTCGATCCCGCTGGCGCTGGTGCCATGGGCAGTGGCGGGATGGTTGTGGACGGTGTTCCAGTTGGCCCTGCTGTGGGCCGTCGTCGGGCTGGCCTTCGCGCCGTTGCTGGCGCGCGCCCAGCGCTACTCCGGGCTCGCACACGGCCTCGTCGCGGCCTTGTGCGTCTGGATCTCGCCCGTGGGGGAGA
>JBPBQU010000599.1:0-4227 GCA_050955085.1 Janthinobacterium lividum
CGACCCCTCCCGCGTTCTCACCACCGGTGGCGAGGTCGACGGTCAACGGTTCACGGTCATCGTGGGCCAGTCGTTGGAACCCGTCGAGAACAGCTTCGAGACAACCCTGGTGATCCTGGCGGTCGGAGTTCCCCTCGTTCTCCTCGTGGTGGCGGCGGCGACGTTCCTCTTCGTGGGACACGCGTTGACGCCCGTGGGTGCGATCCGTCGAGCGGTCGAGAACATCACCGGCAGCGACCTGACCGAACGCGTTCCCGTCCCCCCGGGGCGCGACGAGGTGGCGCGATTGGCGGGCACCATGAACGCCATGCTCGAACGCCTCGACACCGCTGCCCGGGTCCAGCGGCAATTCGTGGCCGACGCCAGCCACGAACTCCGCTCTCCGATCGCCACCCTGCAGGCGGGTGCCGACATCGCCCGGTTGATGTCGGACAGCACAGGCACCGAAGAACTGGTCGAACTGGTCAGCGGGGAAGCGCGACGCCTGGAACGTCTCGTCGCAGATCTCCTGCTGCTCGCGCGGTCCGACGACCGCGGTCCTCGTGCGCCCGAGGCCGCGGAAGAACTCGACCTCGACGACCTCGTCGAGGCGGAGGTGTCCAGGTTGCGGGCCAGCACGCGTCTGCGCGTAGTGGTCCGCCTCTCCCCCACCCGCGTCGTCGGCAACGCCCACGACCTCTCACGTCTGCTGCGCAACCTCACCGACAACGCGGTGTCCCACGCGCAGCAGAAGGTGGAGATCGAGCTGCGCCGCGAGGGTGGCGACGCAGTCCTCGAGGTCGCCAACGACGGCGACCCCATTCCCGTCGAGGACCGCGAACGCGTCTTCGACCGCTTCGTCCGCCTCGACGAGAGCAGAACCCGCGACGCCGGTGGCAGCGGCCTCGGACTGGCGATCGTGCGCGAGATCTCGACAGCCCACCACGGCCGCGTCCAGGTGGTTGACACCGGATGCCACGAAGCGAGGTTCCGCCTCGTCCTACCCATCACCCTGCTCCCCGACGCGGAATGATGCGCGCCGCAGGGAGCCCGTTCACACAGAGGCGATCTCACGGAGATGAGGTCGGCATCGTCGCCACGCGGACGATCCGGTGGTGCCGGTGATCAGACGGGTGTCACCGCTCCGACTCCGAGCAGGACGACCAGCACCACCCCCAGGGCGATCCGGTAACCCGCGAACACGCTGATCGGGTGCTGGGCCACGAAACGCAGCAACCAGGCGATCGCGGCGTAGGCGACGACGAGGCTCACCAGGGTACCGAGGAGGGTCGGACCCCACCCCACGCTCGCCGAGACGTCCTTGCCCGCCGACAGGGCCTCGTACGCCCCGGCCGCGGTGAGCGCGGGCACCGAGAGAAAGAAGGACACCCGGGTCGCGGTGACGCGGTCGAGGCCGCGCAGCAGACCGGTGCTGATCGTCGCGCCCGACCGGGAAACTCCCGGGACGAGGGCTACACACTGCAGGACACCGATCCACATCGCGTCCCGCAACGTGAGTTCCTGCTCACCCCGCGTCCTGGCACGGCGCGCCGAGAACCGTTCCGCGAAGACCATGACCGCACTCCACCCGATGAGCGCGGCAGCGACCACCCAGAGGCTGCGCAACGAACCCGACACGACGTCGCGGGCCAGGAACCCGACCACGCCCACCGGGATGGATCCCAGGATCACGCACCATGCGAGACGGTAGTCCACGCTGTCACGAGTTTCCGGAGATCGCAGACCCCGTACGAAGGCGGAGATCAACCGCGCGATGTCGGAGCGGAAGTAGACGATGACGGCAATGATCGCTCCGACCTGGATGATGGCCGTGAACGCGGTGGTCCCCGCGTCGTCGACCCGCATGCCGAGCAGTCGCTCGACGATGGTGAGGTGGCCCGTGCTGGACACGGGGAGGAACTCGGTGAGTCCCTCGACGATGCCCAGGAGGGCGGCCTGCCAGAAATGCACGTGATGTCCCTGTCTGTCGAAACCTGCTGAACCGGCGGCAAGGGTGGGTCACGTGAGCTCTACCACCCGGGGCCGCCCCCGATCCGGGCGACTCCTCGGCGCCTACTGTGCCGCGTGCGTGCTGAACGTCCGCTGAGTCCGCAGCCGATCGGCGTGCACGGGGTAGGCGGTAGCGTGCCAGGGTGCGGATCCTGCTCGTCGAGGACGAGGTCAAGCTGGCGACCACGCTCGCCAAGGGCCTGACCGCGGTGGGGTTCACGGTGGAGGTCGTGCATGACGGCGGGTCGGGTCTGCGCCGGGCCCGGGTCGATCCCTTCGACGTCCTCGTGCTCGACATCATGATTCCCGTTCTGAACGGTTACCAGGTATGCCGCACGCTGCGCGCCGAGAACATCTGGACCCCCGTCCTCATGCTCACGGCCAAGGACGGCGAGTTTGACGAGACGGACGCCTTCGACCTCGGTGCTGACGACTATCTGCGCAAACCGTTCGTGTTCGAGGTCCTGGTCCGCCGTCTGCAGGCCCTCATCCGCCGCAGCGCGCCCGAGCGACCCACGGTCCTGACCTACGGTGCGGTGTCACTCGACCCCGCGGCGCATCGCGTCCACCGCGACGGGGCGGAGGTGTCGCTCACGGCACGCGAGTTCCAGGTGCTCTATTACTTCATGCGCAACCCCGGCATCGTCGTCACGAAGGCCGACATCCTGGAGAACGTCTGGGACGCCCACTACGAGGGCGACCACAACGTCGTCGAGGTCTACGTCGGGTACCTGCGCAGGAAGCTCGGCCGTGAGGTCGTCGAGACCATCCGCGGCGCCGGTTACCGCTTTGTGGGCCGTGACTGAGATTCGAGCTGTCGCAGCGCCCGGTCCAGGACGTCACTCGGCGGGGATCATCGGCTCTCACGTGGGGGCCGACCTGCGCCCAGGTCCAGTTCGGTGCGGGCTGGGTTCTGGATGCCGTGGCGCCGGACGGTCACGTAACCGACGAGTATGACGATGAGCACGAGGGCCACGACCGTCACGGTCGCGTCACCGGCTCCCAGCCCCCCACCCACGCTGTGCTCCTTGGCGACCCAGTCTGCGAACGACGCCCCCAGCGGACGGGTGAGGACGTAAGCGGCCCAGAACGTCACGACCGGATTCGCTCCACGCCTGAAGGCGAGGTAGGGAATCGCGATGGCCACCAGGAACACCAGGCCCGCGGGGAAGAAGCCGAGATGCAAGGTCAACCCCGTGAGGTCACCCACGGCAGTCCCCAAGGCGAACGTGGCGATGACGGTCGCCCAGTAGAACCGCTCCCGACGGGGTGTCGTGATGCTGTGGATGTCGATCGTGGCCTCGCTGCGTCGCCACCAGATGAACAAGGCCGCGACGACGGCCGCGTAGAAGGCGGAGGTGACGTAGTACGACAGTCCCGTCGCGACGTGCAGGACGTCGGCCACGATCGTCCCGAAGACGGCTATCGCCGCGACGCAGAACCAGTACGTGGGGGCGTGGTAGCGCTCGGACCGCAATTGCAGCCACAGAGCCAGCGCGAATCCCCCCACGCCGACGACGCCTCCGAGGACGAGGCTGGTGTCTCCGAGGTAGTCGGAGGCGGCCTCCCCCATCCCGGTCGTGAGGACCTTGAGGACCCAGAAGATCGCGGTGATCTCGGGGACCTTCGGGGGAAGAGTGCGAGCGGTGCGGGCGGCGCGGGAGGTGGGTGCCATCGGGTCCTCGTGGTCGACTCATCCGTCAGGAGTGGGGACATCCTGCTCCAGGGTGCAGGAGAGCAGCTGAACGCCCGCTGAGACGGCCCGATGCCCACCGTGCTCCCGAACGTGCGGTGGACGCCCCTCACCAGCGGCGGTGTCATACAACCCGGTGAGACCCTCGTGGTCGGCGCGTCGCTCACCTCGGCGAACGGCCGCCACACCCTCACGTACCGAACCGATGGCCACCTCGTCCCGTACGGACCCTTGGGCGCCGTCTGGGCCTCCCACACCGGCGGGCGACCCGCGGTGCTGTGCACTATGCAGAGCGACGGCAACCTCGTGCTCGATGGGAGCGCCGGGGTTCAGTGGGCCACACACACCCATGGCAACCCCTACAGCCACCTCATCGTGCAGGACGACGGCAGGGCCGTCATCTACCGCCCCGACGGCACACCCACCCGGGACAGCGGCACCGGGTCACCCTGCGGAGGGAGGTGGTGAACCAGCCCTGTCGTCTGGGTCGCGCATTGGTCCCGAAGCCTCAGGCGTCTCCGTCTCCGGGCGGACCATCACCGCCC
>JBPBQU010000600.1:0-4070 GCA_050955085.1 Janthinobacterium lividum
AGGTGCGAGACGTGCAGCGCAGAACGACGCGGCGGCGACCGACGCTTCGCGGCGTAGGCGGAAAGCTCGCAGTCGGAGGTGTCCTCGCCGCTGCGGGGCTGCTGTTCGCGACCAGCGCCCTCACCTCGCGCGGCACCGATCTGCGTTCCGAGACCGCCGACCTCGGCTCCCTCATCACCGAGCGTTCGCAGACCAACGAGGTCCGCTCGGCCCAGGTCGGGTCGCTGCGCTCCGAGGTCGACGCGCTGAGTTCGACCGCGGGCGAAGCCGACGTCCACGTCGACGACCCCCTGCGCGACGCCGCCCTGGGGACCGCCTCCGGGGCCCTCGCCGTCACCGGAGCGGGCATCACCGTGACCCTGGACGACGCCCCCACGAGCGGGGTGCGCCCTGCCGGGGCTGCGCCGGACGATCTGGTCGTCCACCAACAAGACGTCGAGGCGGTCGTCAACGCCCTGTGGGCAGCCGGCGCCGAGGTCATGCAGATCATGGACCAGCGCATCGTCTCGACGTCGGCTGTGCGCTGCGTCGGCAACGTCCTCGTCCTGCAGGGCAGGACGTACTCGCCGCCCTACACGATCTCGGCGATCGGTGACCCGGAAAAGCTGCGCGCCGGGCTCGAGGCCAGCGCCGAGATCTCGATCTACCAGGAGTACGTCCACGCCTACGGTCTCGGGTACGCGGTGTCGCGCCGCGACGACCTGACGTTCCCTGCCTTCGACGGGTCGACGCGCATGGAGTACGCCCGGGTCCGGGTCGCTTCGTGATCCGCCGCACCGTCTCCGCCCTCGGGGAACTGCTCGTCACCGCCGGCATCCTGACCCTGCTCTTCGTCGTCTGGCAGTTGTACTGGACCGACGTCACGAGCGGGCGCGCCCAGGCCGCGACGGTCTCCTCCCTGGAGCAGCAGTGGCGCAGTACGCCGCTGTCCCCGACCCCCGCGACCACCGACACCCCGTCCCCCACCATCGATCAGACCCCGCCCACGGGGGACGCCTTCGCGATCGTCTACGTCCCGCGCTTCGGCAGCGACTACGCCGTACCTGTCGTCGAGGGGACCGCACCCGAGGAGCTCAAGGAGGGGATCGGGCACTACGCGGACGCCGCGATGCCCGGCGAGGTCGGCAACCTGGCGCTCGCAGGCCATCGCGTGACGTACGGCAAACCGTTCAACCTCATCGCCGACCTGCAGCCAGGGGACGCGGTGGTCGTCGCGACGGCGACGCAATGGTTCACCTACCGCGTCCGCTCCCATGAGATCGTCCGCCCCCAGCAGGTGTCGGTGATCGCGCCTGTTCCCGACCAGCCCGGGGTGACCCCCACCGAGTCGTGGTTGACGTTGACGGCCTGCCACCCCATGCACTCGGCGAGGCAGCGCTACATCGTCCACGCGCTGTTGGAGTCTGTGCAGGACCGATCGGCTGGGCCGCCCGCGTCGCTCGCGGGTGTGAGCAGGGGTTAGGAGAGCGCGTGTACGTGTGGTGGTGGCGCAGACTGCCCGGGCCCTGGTGGGTGCGGGTATTCATCAGCCTGCTGGTGGCGGCCGGGGTTGTCGTGCTCTGTTTCGAGGTCGTCTTTCCCACGCTGGCCGACCACCTGGCTATCAACGACGGAACGGTCGAAGGCCGCTGACCGTTCGTTCGGTGACCTACCAGCACAGGAGGACCACGAGATGACCGGCGAGTACCCGGGCGCTTCGCCCGCCAGCAGTGGCTATCGCGATCAGGTCAGTCCGTACGGGGATCCGAATGGACCCCCCGCGCGCAACGCAGCGGGAACCGCGGCGCTCGTGCTCTCGATCGTGGGCCTCGTGCTCGGTATCGCGATCATCGGGTTGGTTCCGGCGGTGGTCGGCCTCGTGCTGGGCATCGTGGGGTTGCGCCGGGTCCGACGTGGGCTGGCAACGAACCGTGGGGTCGCGCTCACCGGTGTCGTCCTGAGTGTCATCGCGATCCTGGGGACGTTGATCTGGGCCGCCTTCCTCGCGGTCGTCCTCAGCGCCGCGTGGAACAACGGAGCCAAGGACTTCCTCGACTGCGCCAGCTCCGCGACCGACCAGAGCTCTACCCAACAATGCACCCGGCAGTTCGAGGACCGCCTCGACCAGCTCAGCAGGGATTGAGACCCGGACGGGCGCGGGGGCCCCGTCACCAACACCTCGGGTGACGCAGTGTGAAGGGCTCGCACGCAGGCTGCGGAACCTTCCGGAGCGCCTCGATCATCGCGGTCCACGCACCGTACGGTGAGGAACGTGTCGACCTCAACCGATCCCGCCGCCCACCGGGCTGTCGTGCCCGGTGCCGGCCGGCGGGCCCGTGGCCAGCACGCCAGCCATGCCCACGGCACCGCCTTCCGTGTCCTGCGCGGGGTTCTCGTGGCTGCGCTCGTCCTGGCTGTGGTCGCGACCGGCGGTGTGAC
Source organism: Janthinobacterium lividum (assembly GCA_050955085.1). GTDB lineage: Bacteria > Actinomycetota > Actinomycetes > Actinomycetales > Kineococcaceae > Kineococcus. The sequence goes on from JBPBQU010000600.1 coordinate 2,419, forward strand.
CTACGCGGTCTACCGGTTGCAGGGCAACATCCAGGCACAGGACCTCACCGACCTGCTGGGCAGCCGCCCGACCGATGCGGCCACGGTCGACCCGACCACGGGCAACAACGCGGTCAACATCCTGGTGATGGGCAGCGATAGTCGTGATCTCGCCGACGGGACCGGGGACGAGTACGGCGGTGCGGTGGCCGACCCGGGGGCGCGCTCGGACACCACCCTGCTCGTGCACCTCTCCGCGGATCGGCGCAGCGCGACGATGGTGAGCATCCCGCGTGACTCGATGGTGCAGATCCCGGCATGCAGGCTCGCCGACGGGACGTCGACACCGGCGCAGCTGGGGATGTTCAACAAGGCGTTCTCCCTCGGTGGTGCGGCGTGCACCATCACGACCGTCGAGTCGTTGACGAACGTTCGGATCGACAACTACGGCGTCATCGACTTCAGCGGGTTCCGGTCGATGATCGACGCGCTCGGGGGGGTCACGATCTGCACCCCGGACGCGATCGACGACACCGCGTCGAACCTGCACCTCACCGCAGGCACCCATGACGTCGATGGAGAGAGCGCGCTGGCCTACGCCCGGGTCCGTCACATCGGCGACGGGTCGGACATCTCCCGTATCAATCGCCAGCAGGCGCTGATGTCCTCGATGGTCCAGAAGCTCACCAGTTCACAGATCCTGCGGCGTCCGGACAAGCTCTACTCCTTCCTCAGTGCCGCGACGAAGTCGGTGACCACCGACAGCGGGCTGGCGAGTCTGTCGGAGGTGGCGAGCCTGGCCACGAGCCTGCAGAAGATGCCGGCCGAAGGCGTGCAGTTCGTCACCGTGCCGACGCAGGTGTACCCCCCCGACAAGAACCGCGTGCAGTGGACCCCGGCCGCCGACACGTTGTGGGACCAGATCCGCACCGACACGGCGGCACCGGCCACGGCCACCCCGACAGCCACCGCCACGAACGCACCCGGATCGAGTTCGCAACTCCTGGTCGCCCCCGGTGACATCTCCGTGCGAGTCCTCAACGTGGGTGCCCCCGCGGGCACCGCGGCGCAGGTCGCACAGGAGCTCGCCGGTGTCGGGTTCACGATCGGGGGGACGGGTGACGGCACGGCGGCGGATCCCGATGCCGACGTCCTCGTGCGCTACGGCACCGACCGGGCCGACTCCGCGAATACCGTCGCCGCCGCGCTCGGCGGGGTGCGGACTCGGCTCGACGCAAGTCTCGGGAGCAGCATCGTCGTGGAGGTCGCGACCACCTCGACGACGGTGACCGACGTCCGTTCCCGCGTCACCGGGGCGCTCGCCTCCCCGACCCCGTCGGCCACGATCACCGGCCGCGTCGCGACCGACAACATCTGCGCCTGAGGTCCCGTCGACGCCCGGGCAGCCCGCGGGGGGAAACGGTCCCCCGCGTCGGGACCGGGATCAGGCGACGGGTACGGGGACGCCTGTGACCAGCGATTCCTGCGCGGCGTCGGCGACCCGGGACGCGGCGACGGCGTCAGCCGGGTGGCACAGCTCACCGTCGACGCCTCGGACGAGGTCGGCGAAGGCGACGATCTCGGCGCGGTAGGCGTCGGCGAAACGCTCGGCGAACGTGGTGTGCGGGTTCCCGGCGGGGAAGCTCACGTCTGCTTCCGCGGAGCGCAGTGCG
>JBPBQU010000601.1:0-3949 GCA_050955085.1 Janthinobacterium lividum
ACCGGGTCCATCTCCGGTGCCGAGGTCGGGTGCCAGGGTGAGGTCGGTTCGGCGAGCGCGATGGCCGCGGCCGGGTTGGCCGAGGTCCTCGGTGCCACCCCGGAGCAGGTGGAGAACGCCGCGGAGATCGCCATCGAGCACCACCTGGGCCTGACGTGCGATCCCGTCGGTGGACTCGTCCAGATCCCCTGCATCGAGCGCAACGCCGTCGGCGCCACGACGGCGATCCACGCGGCCCGCACGGCGATGCGCGGTGACGGCAACCACGTCGTCAGCCTCGACACGGTCATCGCGACCATGCGGGCGACAGGGGCGCACATGCGCTCCGAGTACAAGGAGACCTCCAGGGGCGGGCTGGCCCTCACCGTCATCGGCGTCGGTCCCGGGGTCGGCGGGGGGGCCGGCGGGGGCGCGCGGGGTGGGAGCAGGGTGGGCGTGGGGGTGAACGTCCCCGAGTGCTGAGGACCGTCCCTCGACGTCCGCAGGAGCGTCGGGACGGGTGCGACGATGGGCGGATGCCCGCCCGCCGCCGCACCGATCCCGTCGAGGGCCTCGCCGCGGTGCGCGCCGCCGAGGCCGTGCTGGACGCCGGCGGGCAACCGCCGCGTCCCGTCCTCGCGAGCGCCGTCCGGTTCGCCCTCGAGGAGCTCGCGGCCCGCTACCCGGGGGGCAGTGTCGAGGTCCGGGTCCCGCCGTTCGGTGCGGTGCAGATCATCGACGGTCCGCGGCACACCCGCGGGACGCCGCCCGCGGTGGTGGAGATGGACGCCGTGACGTGGCTCCAGCTGGCCACGGGCCGCCTCGCGTTCGAGGCCGCGCGCGCCTCCGGGCGGGTGCTGGCCAGCGGGAACCGGGCCGACCTCGGCGATCTGCTGCCGCTCGTCGAGCCGCGTACCGTGGCGTTGTGAGCCAGTCGTCCGACGAGCAGTCCGCACCGAGCACCCGGACACCGGTGGGGGTCTCCCAGGACGTCCCCGAGGTGAGCGAACCCGAGGCGACCCGGTTCGTGCAGGTGACCCGTCGCCGGGCACCGCGGTTCCGGGCGTTCGTGGTCACCGGGCTCGTGGTGGCCCTCGTCGTCGCCGCCGTCGTCACCAGCCTGGCCCAGCCCGCCGACGGTTACTCCCAGCGGGCCCTCTTCGGTTTCCTGGTCTGCTCCCTGGGCCTCGTCGGGGCACTTCTCGGTGGTCTCGCCGCAGTCGTCGCCGACCGCCGGACCGGCACCCGCGCGCCCCGTGGTGGGCGTCGACGTCCGCGGGCCTGAGCTGGGTCGCCATCCCCCGGTGATCGGCCGGGTGGGCCGTGGTGTGAGACCATCGGGGCGTGGCCCGCGGTGACGGACGTCTTAACCACGACCTGCTCCCCGGTGAGAAGGGCCCCCAAGACGCGTGTGGCGTTTTCGGGGTCTGGGCACCGGGCGAGGAAGTCTCCAAACTCACTTTCTACGGTCTCTACGCCCTGCAGCATCGGGGTCAGGAGGCGGCTGGCATCGCCGTGAGCAACGGTGAGCAGATCCTGGTGTTCAAGGACACGGGTCTCGTCTCGCAGGTGTTCGACGAGTCGTCGCTGGAGTCCCTGCAAGGGCACATCGCCGTCGGGCATGCGCGCTACTCGACCACCGGTGGTGGCGGGTGGCAGAACGCGCAGCCGACGCTCGGTGCGACGGCGGGTGGCACGGTCGCCCTGGCGCACAACGGCAACATCACCAACCAGTTCGCGCTGCGCGAGATGCTGGCGGAGCGCCAGCCCGCGTCCGCCCGCCCGGTGCTGCCCGGTCGTCCCTCGCCCAGTGAGATCGCTCGCGGCAACACCACCGACACTGCGATCCTGACGGCGCTGTTCGCGGGTGATCCCGATCGCACCCTCGAGGCGACCGCGGCCGAGGTCCTCCCCCATGTCGAAGGCGCGTTCAGCCTGGTCTTCATGGACGAGCACACCCTCTACGCCGCGCGTGATCCGCACGGCATCCGTCCCCTCGTGCTCGGCCGTCTCGATCGCGGTTGGGTCGTCGCCTCGGAGACGGCTGCGCTGGACATCACGGGGGCGAGCTTCGTGCGGGAGATCGAACCGGGTGAGCTGATCGCCGTCGACGCGAACGGCTTGCGCAGCACGCGTTTCGCCGAGGCCACCCCCAAGGGCTGTGTTTTCGAGTACGTCTACCTGGCCCGCCCGGACACCTCCATCAGTGGCAAGGTCGTCCAGGAGGCCCGGGTCGAGATGGGCCGGACGCTCGCGCGTGAGCACCCCGTCGAGGCCGACCTCGTGATCCCCACCCCGGAGTCCGGGACGCCCGCCGCCATCGGCTACGCGGAGGAGTCCGGGATCCCCTACGGTCAGGGTCTGGTGAAGAACGCCTACGTCGGGCGGACCTTCATCCAGCCCAGCCAGACGATCCGTCAGCTGGGTATCCGGCTCAAGCTGAACCCGCTCAAGCACGTCGTCCAGGGCAAACGCCTGGTCGTCGTCGACGACTCGATCGTCCGCGGCAACACCCAACGCGCTCTCATCCGGATGCTGCGCGAGGCCGGGGCCGCCGAGATCCACGTCCGGATCTCCTCCCCACCGGTGCGATGGCCATGTTTCTACGGCATCGACTTCGCGACCCGCGCCGAGCTCATCGCGACGGGTCTGGGGGTCGAGGACGTCCGCCAGAGCATCGGTGCCGACTCGCTGGGCTACATCTCCACCGAGGGCATGATCACAGCGACGGACCAGCCGACCGAGCGGTTGTGCACGGCCTGTTTCAGCGGCTCCTACCCGGTCCCGTTGCCGGACGTGGAACGGTTGGGCAGTCACGCGCTGGACGCGCCCCGCATCCCCATCACCCCCATCACCTCTGACACCCCCGTCAACCGGGTGGCTGCGCCGCGGGAGGCCCGGCAGTGAATGCCATCACGTACGCGAGCGCCGGGGTCGACGTGGACGCGGGTGATCGTGCCGTCGAACTGATGAAGGCGTCGGTTGCCCGGACCCAGGGCCCCGAGGTCGTCGGCGGGTTCGGCGGTTTCGCCGGTCTCTACGACGTGAGTGCGCTCAAGGGTTATCGCCGGCCGCTGTTGGCCACCAGCACCGACGGTGTGGGGACCAAGGTCGCCGTCGCCCAGGCCCTGGACGTGCACGACACCATCGGTGCAGACCTGGTCGCGATGGTCGTCGACGACATCGTGGTCTACGGCGCCCAGCCCCTGTTCATGACCGACTACATCGCCTGTGGGCGGGTGGTCCCCGAGCGGATGGCCGCCATCGTCGCCGGGATCGCCCGGGCGTGCGAGGAGGCGGGCGTCGCCCTCGTCGGTGGTGAGACCGCCGAGCACCCGGGTCTGCTCGGTCCCGAGGAGTACGACGTCGCAGGTGCCGTCACGGGGGTCGTGGAGGCCGATGAGGTACTCGGCGCCGAGCGGGTCGAGGTCGGGGATGTCCTGGTGGCGATGGCGTCTTCTGGACTGCATTCCAACGGTTACTCGCTGGTGCGCCGTGTCTTCGCCGACGCCGGGTGGTCCTACGACCGCCACGTCGAGGAGCTCGGATCCACGCTGGGGGCTGAGTTGCTGACGCCCACCCGCATCTATACCCGACCTGCCCTGGCGGCCGTGGCGGCGGGTGGGGTGCACGCCATGAGCCACGTAACCGGTGGTGGGCTGGCCGCCAACCTCGCCCGGTGCCTGCCCACGACGCTCACGGCGGAGGTCGACCGTTCGACGTGGACGCCGGGCGCCGTCTTCTCCCTGGTCCGTGACCTCGGCAGGGTGCCCGCCGACGATCTCGAGCGCACCTTGAACCTCGGGGTGGGGATGCTGGCCGTCGTGTCGCGCGAGCGCGTGGACGCGACGCTGCGCACCCTCGAGGGATCCGGGATCCCGTCTTGGGTGTGCGGTGAGGTGCGCGCCCGGGACGAGGCCGACGGCCCGAGCAATGGAAAGGGCGTCGCCGGTGGCGTCACGTTGCTGAC
>JBPBQU010000602.1:0-3879 GCA_050955085.1 Janthinobacterium lividum
GCCTACCACGACCGGCTCTCGGAGATCCTCTTCGGTGGCGGGGCCGGCCCGGAGGACGAGCACTGATGGCCGACCTCTCCGCGGCGCGCACCTCCGTCGAGGTCGTCGCGCCGAAGGGACGCGCCGTGCGCTCCCTCGGTGACCTGCCGCCGTGGCTGGGAGCCGCCCTCGGCGTGCTGATCATCCTCGTCGTCTGGATCGTCTGTTCCCTCACGTTGTTCACCGACTCGGGGATCATCCCCACGCCGTGGGCGGTGGTCCGGCAGTTCCACGACTCCGGTTTCCACAGCTACTGGGCCAACGCCTCCGTCACCACGGCCTCCGCCGCCTGGGGTTACCTGTGGGGCAATCTCACCGCCATCGCCCTCAGCCTTGTCGTCCTGCTGGTCCCCGCCTTCGAGGGGGTCGCGACGCAGGTCGCCGTGATCTCCTACTGCATCCCGATGACCGCGATCGGCCCGATCGTCCTCATCGTGTCCGAGCCGGGTTCACGCACGACGTCGATCTTCCTGGCCTCGCTTAGCGTGGTGTTCACCACGGTCGTCGGGTGTCTGCTCGGTCTGCGGGCCGCCGACCGCACGGCGCTCGACGTCGTCCACGCCTACGGCGGGGGTGCGTTCACCGCGCTGCGCAAGGTCCGGCTCATCGCGGCCCTGCCGAACCTGCTGTCGGCGCTGAAGTTGGCTGCTCCCGCGGCGTTCCTCGGCGCCATCCTCGGTGAGTACTTCGGTGGCGTCGACTCCGGGCTCGGGTTGCTCATCACCTCGGCCCAGACCAATCTCAAGTACGCGCAGCTGTGGGCGTTGGCGCTGCTCTGCGGTGCCATCGCGGGTGCGGGTTACCTCCTGGTGGGGCTTCTCGGACGCCTCGTCACCCCGTGGGCCTCCACCGGTGAACGGAAGGGTGGGAACTGATGGCGACCACGGATCCCGCACCGGACACGGGTCGGCGTCCCGCGTCGAGGGGGGTGCAGGACAAGACCGAGGTGCACGAGAACCTGTCCACCGCGTCGATGGCCGGGGCCGTCTCCAAGCGCATCGGGTTGAGCGTCGCGACCCTGGTCATCTCCGCGATCGTCCTGATCGCCGCCTGGTACGCGCTGCTGGCGCTGCTGCACATCGACGACTTCGTGGGCAAACGACCGCTGGACGTGTGGGCCTACTTCACCTCCGACGACACCGCATCCGAGAACCGGTCCGAACTGCTCAGTCTGCTCGGCGTGACGTTGAAGGACGCCGCCATCGGGTTCTTCTCCGGCCTCGTGGCGGCGCTGGTCGTGTCGTCGTTGTTCGTGCTGCTGCCCCCGCTGGAGTTCACCTTCATGCCGTTGGCGATGCTGTTGCGCTCCGTACCGCTCGTCGCGATGGCACCGTTGATCGGACTCATCTTCGGCCGTGGTTTCTTCGGCGCCGCGACGATCGGCGGCATCGTCGTCTTCTTCCCGGTCCTGGTGAACCTCTCGCTCGGGTTGCGCTCCGCCTCACCCCAGTCGTTGGACCTCATCGCGGTCAACGGAGGCTCCCGATGGACGGGTCTGCGTCTCGTGGCGATCCCCACCGCGCTGCCCAACCTGTTCGCGGCCATCCGCATCTCGGTCCCCGGATCCGTCATCGGCGCGATGCTCTACGAGTGGCTCTTCACCGGCAAGGGCCTCGGGGCGGAGATCTTCCGGGCCAACTCGCAGGTCCAGTTCACGAAACTCTGGGGCATCGTCGTCGTCGTGACCTTCACGTCGATCCTGCTCTACACGATCGTCAGCATCATCGAGACGCTGGTCCTCGCCAAGTGGGGTCCGAACGCGGGACGCCGCTGACGCTGCGGTGGGGGTGGGACACCGGTGAGCGGTGCATACCGGCCCGGCCCGGCCTGGGGTGGAGGTGCGGACGACCGCCGGCCCGCGCCGGCGTCGCTCACCCGGTGGCGAACACCTGGACCGACCACGGCGTGACCCGCATCGGCGCACCCGCCAGGCCTACCTGCGCCGGCCCGTCGTCTGCCGAACTCCAGCGGGGGAGGAAGGTCGTCAGCCCGGCGACCTGCGGCAGGACGACGTCACGCTCACCCGCCCCGCCGTTGATGACGATCAGGACCGACTCGGCGCCACGGTCGCGACCGTCGAGAACGAGCTGCAGGAGGCGGCGCTCGCCGTCGTGCCAGCGATCCACGGACATCTCGGCGCCGTCCTCACCGAACCACACCATGTCGCTGCGTTGCTCGCGGACGGGGTGGCCGCGCAGGACCCCCGCGTCGCGCAACACCGGGTAGCGCGCCCGCAGCGCGAGCAGGGCCCGGGTGTCCTCGAGCAGTTCGCGTTGCCAGTCCTCGAGGTCCCAGTCGATCCACGACGTGTCGTTGTCCTGGCAGTAGGCGTTGTTGTTGCCACCCTGTGAGCGTCCGAACTCGTCGCCCGCGGTGAGCATCGGGACACCGCTGGAGAGCAGCAGCGTCGCGAGGACGTTGCGGATGCTGCGGCGCCGGCTCGCGAGCACGTCCGCCTCCTCGCTCACCCCCTCGACACCGTGGTTCCAGCTGGTGTCGGAATCACTGCCGTCGCGGTTGCCCTCACCGTTGGCGTCGTTGTGCTTGTGGTCGTAGCTGACGAGGTCGGCGAGGGTGAACCCGTCGTGGGCCGTCACGAAGTTCACGCTGGAGAGCCGGCCGCGCTGGACGTCGAAGGTGTCGGCCGATCCCGCGAAGCGGGTCGCGAACTCCCGCAACCCGCGTCCCGCCGCGATCGGCGCACCGTGGCCGAGGGAGATCTCCCGCGCGTCCGTCAGCCAGAACCGACGCACCCCGTCGCGGTAGCGGTCGTTCCACTCGTGCACGGGGGCCGGGAACTGTCCGGTACGCCAACCGTAGGGCCCGATGTCCCAGGGTTCGGCGACGAGTTTCACCCCGGCGAGCACGGGGTCGATGCCCAGGGCGACCAGGAAGGGGTGGTCCGGGGTGTAACCCTCGCGGCCCCGGGCCAGCGTCGTCATGAGGTCGAAGCGGAAACCGTCGACGCCGTACTCGCTCACCCAGTAGCGCAACGAGTCCAGCGCGAACTGCACGACACGCCGCTGCGAGAAGTCCAGGGAGTTCCCGCACCCCGTGACGTCGAACGGGCGCCCGCCCGCGTCGCGGAGGTAGTAGCTCGCCTCGTCGAGGCCGCGCAGCGACAGGTGCGGGCCGTCCGGCCCTTCCTCGCACGTGTGGTTGTAGACCACGTCGAGCAGTACCTCGATGCTGGCCGCGTGCAGGGCCTGCACGGCCCCGCGGAATTCCGCGCGAACGGCTTCCGGCCCCGCCGAACGCGCCGCCCGGGTCGCGTAACCGGGGTGCGGGGCGTTGAAGGCGAGGGTGTTGTAACCCCAGTAGTTCGACAGCCCGCGCCGGCGCAGGGCGATCTCGGAGGTGCTGGCGTGGATGGGCAGGAGTTCCAGCGCCGTGACCCCGAGGGAGGTGAGATGTTCGAGCACCGCGGGGTGGGCGAGAGCGGCGTACGTCCCGCGTTCGGCCTCGGGAACCGTGGCCAGGCGCTGGGTCAGTCCGCGGACGTGCGCTTCGTAGACCACCGTGTCGGCCCAGGGGGTGCGGGGGAATTCGTCGGGGCTCACCCGTAGTTTCGCCGGCAACGCAGCCAGCACCACACCGCGGGGGACGTGCGGCGCGCTGTCGCGCCCGTCGGGGGTCGCGAGGTCGCCCGTGAACGCGTCGTCGACGACGTGCCCGAAGACCTCGGGAACCAGCGCGACCTCACCCTCCACCCCTCGTGCGTAGGGGTCGAGCAACAGTTTCGCCGGGTTGTGCCGCAGCCCCCGCTCGGGATCCCAGCGCCCGTGGACGCGCAGGCCGTAGCGGCTGCCCGCGACGAGGCCCGGGACGTGGCCGTGCCAG
>JBPBQU010000603.1:0-3861 GCA_050955085.1 Janthinobacterium lividum
ACCGAGGAGTCCGGTCGAAGACCAACCGAGGAGTCCGGTCGAAGACCAACCGAGGAGTCCGGTCGAAGACCAACTCACGGTCCAGGTCGCGGAGCAGCTCGGATCGGCCTACCGCCGAGCGCACGACGAGGTGCTCGCCGGGCTGGATTCCGAGCGCTACCAGCGGTTCCTCGATGCGTTGCAGGAGTTCGTCGAACAACCGCGGATGAGCCCCCGGTCGCGCCGGACCGCGGGACGGGTCCTCCCCGGACGGGTCGCCCACACCTACGCGACGTTGGCCGATCTGGTGTCGGCGGCCGAGGAGCTCCCGGCCGGCCGGGAGCGCGACGAGTTGTTGCACGAGGCCCGCAAGGCAGCCAAGCAGGTGCGCTACGCCGCAGAGGCAGTGGCCGGCGTGTTCGGCAAGGACGCCAAACGGTTCGCTGCTGCGGTGACGCAGGTCCAGGAGGTGTTGGGTGAGCACCAGGATTCCGTGGTCACCCGGGAGCGCCTCGCAACGCTGGCCGCACAGGCGCAGCCCGAGGTGGCCTTTGCCTACGGACGGCTGTACGCGGCGGAGGAGACCCATGGCGTATCCAGTGAGTCCGACTTCACCGAGGTGTGGGCCGCGCTGCGAGCCAAGCGGTTGCACCGGTGGCTGAGGTGAGGGCCGAGGTGTGGGACGGGTCCGTACAGGGCACCATCGGGGCATGACCGGTGACGTAGGCCCTGACGAAACCGATGTCCACGACCTGGGAGTCCGCGACGACGTGGTCGGGGACGCGCCCGGCGCGTCCAGCGACGACATTCCGGTGCTCCTGAGCGACGCCGCCGACCAGGGGGAGCAGACCTGGCGTGAGGGATACCCCTACGACGAGAAGATGACCCGCAAGGAGTACGAGCGACTCAAACGCGGTCTCCAGGTCGAACTGCTGAAGATGCAGAGCTGGGTGAAGCAGCGTGGCGAGAAGGTCGTGCTGGTCTTCGAGGGCCGCGACGCCGCGGGCAAGGGCGGCACCATCAAACGCTTCACCGAGAACCTCAACCCGCGCGGTTCCCGGGTGGTGGCGTTGGACAAGCCCACCGAGCGCGAGAAGGCGCAGTGGTACTTCCAACGCTACGTGCAGCATCTGCCCGGTGGCGGCGAGATCGTCCTGTTCGACCGTTCCTGGTACAACCGCGCCGGGGTGGAGCGGGTCATGGGTTTCGCCTCCCCCGTCGAGTACCTGGAGTTCATGCGCCAGGTGCCCGACCTGGAGCAGATGTGGGTCCGGAGCGGGATCCGGCTCTTGAAGATGTGGTTCTCGGTCTCCCGCGCCGAGCAGCGGACCCGGTTCGCACTCCGCGCCGGTGACCCGGTGCGGCGCTGGAAGCTGTCGCCGATGGACCTGGAGTCCTTGGATCGCTGGGACGACTACACCGAGGCCAAGGAGGCGATGTTCTTCTACACCGATACCGCTGACGCCCCGTGGACGACGATCCGCAGCAACGACAAGAAGCGGGCCCGCATCGAGGCGATGCGCCACGTGCTCTCGCAACTGCCCTACGACGACAAGGATCCCGACGTCGTCGGCACCCCGGACCCGCTCATCGTCGGCCTCGGGCCCACGGCGCAGATCTTCGAACAGGGTGAGAACCCCGGTCACGTCTTCCCGATGTTGAACGGCGGGGCGGGCACCCCCTGAGCTGACGGGGCCCGTCCGCCGTGGTGACGGCTCCCGGCACGTCATCGCGTTCCCCGAGGACGGTTGGCGGCTGTGCTCGCGTGCAACCCGGGGCGTCGCCGGCGGCAGGTCCCGGAGATCCCCCGAACGGGTGCTCAAGGTTGCGCGACGAGCTGCCGATAGAGGCGCATGGTCGCGAACTGCACCCAGGACCGGACGGGTGAGAACCACCCCACCCGTCCTCAGCAACCCGGCACGCGCGGTGTGCGTGGCGGCGGGGTTCGGCTTGCGATCACGACGGCCGTCGTCGTGGCCCTGTTGTCGTGGGTACCGCTACTGCTCATGGGCCCGAGCTCGATGGGTCCGGACTCGCAGGGCCCAGACCTGGGGGGGCCAGCACTGGTGGGGCCAGAACTGGTGGGCCCGGACCTGGTGGGAATGGTCTGGTGGCCCGCCGCGGGGGCGGCGCTCGCGCTGGCCGTACGGCGACCGGCCCGACGGTGGTGGTGCGTCGCCGGGACGCTCGTGGGGAGCGCGGTCGCCAGCCGCGTCCTCGGGGTCGAAGCGAGCGTCACGACGGTGTTCGCGAGCGCGCAGGCGCTGCAGTGCGGGGTCGGCGCGAGCCTGACGTCGCTGCTCAGCGGAGGGGAGCCGGTGCGCTTGCGGCGGGGTCGGGACGCAGTCCGGTTGGCGGCGGGGGCGGTCGCGGGGGCGGTCGCCGCCGCACCGCTGATCCAGTCCGCGTCTGCCGCGGGAGGTGCCCTGCAGTACCTCCCGAACCAGCTGCTCGGGGTGCTGCTGGTGGCCCCGCTGTTGCTGCTGCCCATGCCGAACCCGCTGGGTGCCGGCCGGCGCTCGCGGGCTGTGTTCACGGAGTGGGTTGCCGTCCTGATGGTCTCCGCGGCCGTGTCCGCAGCCGTCTTCTGGGCCTCGACACCCGGTCCGTGGTCCTTCCTCGTCGTCGTGCCCGTGCTGTGGGGGGCGGCCCGGCTCGGGGTGGGCCGGGCGCTGTCCTGCCTGCTCACGGTGGCCGTCATCTCCACCGCGGGCAACGCGGCCCGGCTGGGTCCCTACGGTGACTTCGCCGGGCAACAGCAGAGCGTCGTGCTGCAGGCTCTGCTCTTCACCTCGGGTGCCGTCGCCCTGGTGATGTCGCTCGTCGTGCGGTCGCGCGAACGCGCCGTCGTCGACGCCGGCCGACGGGAGGAACTGTTCCGCCGCACCTTCGACGATGCCCTCCTGGGGGTCGCCCTGCTGCGCCTGTACGCCGACGGCACGGCGGTCGTGGCCCGGGTCAACGACCGACTGGTTTCCATGCTCGGTCCGCAGGCGCACGTCGAGACCGGTTCCGACTGGGCGGAGCAAGTCCACGAAGAACAGCGCGAGATGTTCGTCGACGCCGTCCGCGCGATGGTCGCCGCGGTCGACGCCGGGAGCACGGCGCACTGGGACGCCGAAGTCCGCCACGGTGACGGCGAGGTCTGGTTCGAGCTCGCGGTGGCCGCGTGGCCCGCCTCGACCGACGACGGCGGCGCCGATTCCGTGGCGGCCGTCGTCCAGGTGGCCGACGTCACCCAACGACGCCTCGCGCAGCGCCGACTACGGGAGGCGGCCCTGCACGACCCCCTCACCGCGCTGCCCAACCGCACCCTGCTCGAGGACCGGTTGCGGCACGCGCTGGGTGCCGCGGCCCGCTCGGGTCGCGAGGTGGCGCTGCTCTACTGCGACCTCGACGACTTCAAACCCGTCAACGACACCGGCGGCCATGCCGCCGGTGACCATGTCCTCATCGGGGTCGCTGAACGCCTCGCGCACGCCGTCCGCCCGGGCGACACCGTGGCTCGCATCGGTGGCGACGAGTTCGCCGTCGTCTGCCCCGACCTCCCCGACGAGGCCGCCGCGGCGACCGTCGCGGAACGCATCGTGCACGCCATGGCCGACCCGTTCCCGGTCGCCGGCTGGGAGTTCCAGGTCGGCATCAGTGTGGGTCTGGCGATGGCCGACCCCGGCACCGACGCGCAGCGCGTCCTGCAGGACGCCGACGCGGCCATGTACCTCGCGAAGGATTCCGGCAAGGGCCGCGTCCGCAGCGCGAGCCCGCGGGTCGTCGACCTGCGGGCACTCCCCCGCACCGGTTCCGGCGGCTGACCCACCCCCCGACGACGGCGGTCGCGGTGATGGTGGCGGTGAAAGGCTTCACCGTGGTGCGGTGCAACCG
>JBPBQU010000604.1:0-3857 GCA_050955085.1 Janthinobacterium lividum
CGCTCTGGCCCACCACGCTCGTCGTCCCTGGCGACCACTTCAGACACTCGCGAGAATGTGACGCCAGAGAACGCCGACCCCCTGAGAGGCCGGTGGGCAGGGGGTCGGCGTCCTGACGCAGTGAGTGGTTGTCAAGAGTTACAGATGTGACCTGAGTGACAGACAGGCATGGCCCTCAGCGATCATGGAGGTTCTCTAAGCCAGACCACGAACCGCCGAGGAACCATGCCTGCCCCTGCAGTATCCCCGATCATCACCGCCCTCGCCCCGCTGCGGGCAGCCGCGCCAGACCTGCAGCTGTCAGCAGTCCAGCTCTCCTCCTCGTTCCTGACCGCGTTGGCCGCGGTCCCCGATCCGCGCCGCGGACAGGGCCGTCGGCGCGCGTTGAGCACGATCCTGGCCCTGGTGATCTGTGCGGTCCTGGCCGGCGCGGACAACTACTCCCAGATCGCCGCCTGGATCGCCGACAGCGACGAACACACCCGCCACACGGTCGGCGCCGGGCCGGTGATGGTCTCCGAAAGCGCCATGCGCAAGACGCTGCAGCGACTGGACGCCGACGCTGTAGACGTGGTGACCTGCGCCTGGATCAGCTCCCGCGACCGGGCCGCGGCGGCGAAAGGTCAGAACAGCAACCGGCGGTTGCGGGTTCTGGCGTTGGACGGGAAGACCCTGCGCGGGTCCGCGACGCGCACCCGGACCTGCGATCAGCCCGGCCGGCACCTGCTGGCCGTCTTCGACACCGCGACCGCGATCGTGGTCGCGCAAGTCGACGTCGGCGCCAAGACCAACGAGATTACCCGCTTCGCAACGGTTCTCGACGGCGTGAACCTCCAAGATGCAGTGGTGACCGCCGATGCCCTGCACGCTCAACGCGCCCACGCCGACTATCTGCACGGCCAGCGTGGTGGGCACTACCTGATGACCGTGAAAGGGAACCAGCCGAGTCTGTACGCGGCCCTGTCGGGTTTACCGTTCGACGCCAGCCCGGTCCAGGCCTCCAGTTTCGACCGCGACCACGGACGAACTGAGGAACGCCACGTCAAGGCCCTGGAGTTGCCCGACCACGTGGGTGACCTCGGTTTCGCCGGCGCGGCCCAAGCTGTCCGCATCGTGCGGCGGCGCTTGGAACATTCCAGCGGCAAGCTGAGTGTGGAGGTGGTGTACGCGATCACGTCCCTGCCTGCGGAGCTGGCCGGGGTGTACGACCTGGCCGACATCGCCAGAGCCCATTGGCACGTCGAGAACCGCCTACATCATGTCCGCGACGTGACCTTCGCTGAGGACGCCTGCCGAGTCCGCACCGGTGCCGGACCGCGGGTGCTGGCCAGCGTCCGCAACCTCGCGTTGGGGGTGCTGCGGTTGGCCGGGGAGGTCAACATCGCTGCGGCCCGGGCCCGACTGGCACGGCGACCGGAACGCCCCATCCAGTTGCTCCAAGGAATGTAACCGCTAGAACGCCGACCCCCTGCGGTGGGATGGCAGCGTCCAAGCTTGTGACGGCCGTGGACAAGCAGGTCCTCGGCCGCGAGACGTGTCACCATGAGTGCCCCACCCACCCCTCGCGAGCAGGGGTGGATCACGATCCGATCCCGTCCTGCGGGGCCTGCTCCGGCCAGTCGTCGTAACGGATGCGGGAGATCTCGCGGATGTCACCGGTGGTGGCCCACTCGTCCTTACCGAGGCGGGCCAGTGGTGCAAGACGTTCGATGCGGGGGTGGCCGTCCTCGTCGAGGACGTCGACGTCCACGACGGCGTGCACGACGCGACCGAAGACGACGGTGCTGTCACCGAGGCGCACCGTGCTGTGCAGGACGCACTCGAAGGCGACGGGGGATGCCGCGACGCGAGGGGGTGCGACCCGCAGGCTGGGTTCACGTTCCAGACCTACCGCGTCGAACTCGCCGACCTCGTGGGGGAAGTTCGTGCCCGTCGCGTTGACCTGCTCGAAGAGGGGTTCGGAGGCGAAGTTGACGACGAACTCCCCCGTCTCCTCGACGTTGCGCAGGCTGTCCTTGCGTCCGACGGAGGTGAACTGCAGGACCGGTGGGTCGACGCACGCCACCGTGAAGAAGGAATGTGGCGCGAGGTTGTCGATGCCCTCGGCGGAACGGGTGGACACCCAGGCGATCGGGCGGGGGACGACCGTCGAGTTCACGAACTTGTAGAAGTCACCGGCCCCCATGGTGGTCGGGTCGAGGTTCTTGCGCACGCTGCCGCTCCTGTCGTTCGGGAACCCCAATCCTCACCCGGGGCGACGGTCGGCGCGTGCCGGGGCGGTTGACCCTGAGCGACCGGACCCCGCGCCTCGAGCTCCGCCGGCCCCGCAGCGGAGAACACCGCCTTGGCGGGACTGCGAACGTGACACAGCGATCAGGCGCGTCGGGTGGGTGCCCAGGTACGCGGACATGGGTGCCGCCGTGGGTGAGTGGAACGGGTCGTCAGGGCACCCACACCGTCGCACCCACTCACGGCGCGACGTGGTGACGGCTATGGGTGCAGCGGGGAGGTGTGTTCCTGGCGCCGCGGCACTGTCCGAGCCTGCCCGACGACGACGCACGGGTGCTGTTCCTCAAGGGTCAGCCTCGGCGGCGCTGCCCAACCCGTGAGGTCGAGCACCTCCTGCGCCACGTCGCGCACGGTGCGGCGATCGGTCGCCACCCACAGCGTCTCGGGCACGGCGTCCCGGTCGATGACAGCGGCCATGACCCGGCTCCGTTCGACGTGGTGAGCCATTCCCCCACCCGTCTCGCGCTGCGAGAGCCGCGCCGCAACGGTGTCGTTGTCCGCGGTGAATGCGACCACGGTGACCCGGCAGGGACCACCGAGGGCGTCGAGCACCAGGTCCGGTTCGAGCACCACCGCGGTGTTGACGTAGATGAGCCGGTGGTGCCCGATCGCCCGATAGTTGCGCCACAGTGCGGTGACGTTGGCCTGCGTGAGCGCCCGACCGTCCGGGTCGTCCGCCGCCTTGGGGTGGGCGGCGTCGACGTTGTCGCCTTCGAGGTGGCAGTGCCAGACATCCCGGGCCTGCAACAGGGCGGAGATCTCGTGCGCCACCGTCGTCTTCCCCGATCCCGACCGGCCGCCGAGCAGCAGGACGTCGACGATGGGGGTGCCGGTCACGTGAACCAGTCAGCCACGCGGTGCCGGTGCTGTCCAAAGGGAGGCGGTGAGCGGGGCCCACATCGTTCCCGGGATCGGCGCTCGGCGTTCGCGGCGGGGCTGAGATGCTGCGGGAGTGAGCACGCAGATCTGGACGGCGGACGTGGTGGTGCCGATGGACGGCCCGGGGGCGGGCACCTCAGGGGCGGGTAGCCGGGTGCTGGCGCCCGGCGCCGTCGCGGTGGAGGGCCAACGCATCGTGGCGGTCGGCAGTCCCGAGGAGGTCCGCGCGGCGCACCCGGGGGCTGCGGTCACCCACCTCGCGGGCCGGGTGCTCATGCCGGGGCTCGTCAACGCCCACCACCACTCGGGGCTCCTGCGCGGTACCGCGGAACACCTCCCCGTCTGGGAGTGGCTACGGCTGCACATCGACCCCATGCACCGCGTGCTGCGGCCGGAGGAGGCCGAGGCCGCCGCGTGGCTCTGTTACGCCGAGGGTCTGCTCGCGGGCACCACGACCGTCGTCGACATGTGGCGCTACCTCGACGGCGCGGCCCGGGCCGCGAGCGCTCTGGGCAACCGCCTCGTCACCGTGAACTACGTCGGGGCCCACCCTGACCACGACTATTTCGACACCCTCGACGACAACGAGCGGATGCTGCGCGAGTTCAGCGGCGCCGCGGGCGGGCGCATCGTCCCCTGGGTCGGGCTCGAACACCCCTTCTACGCCGACGAGACAGGCCTACAGCGCG
>JBPBQU010000605.1:0-3838 GCA_050955085.1 Janthinobacterium lividum
GCAGGGTCTGGCTCCCTTCCCGGGGGTCGATCTCGGGGGGCAGGTGTGGGGGTGGTTCGAGGGCGGGATTCTCGTCTCGGCGTGCTGGGCGGGGGCGAACCTGGTGCCCATCGAGGCCACCCCGGCCGCGCTGGACGCCTTCGCCGCACATGCCCGCTCCGAGGGTCGTCGGTGCTCCTCCCTCGTGGGCCCGGCCGAGGCGGTGCTCGCCCTGTGGCAGCGCCTCGAACCGCACTGGCGCGGGGTGCGCGAGGTACGTGCCCGCCAGCCGCTCATGGTGTGCGACGCGACCCCCGACATCGCTCCCGACCCACTGGTGCGCCGCGCGACCCTGACTGAGCTCGACCTCGTCGTCCCCGCCTGCGTGGCCATGTTCACCGAGGAGATCGGCTACGCCCCGGCCCCTCCCGACGGAGGTGGTGCCTACCGGGCGCGCATCTCCGAACTGGTCTCGACGGGCCGTTCCTTCGTCCGGATCGATGAGGGCCGCTCCGGGCCCGAAGTGGTCTTCAAGGCCGAGCTCGGCGCGGTCTCACCGACGGTCGTGCAGGTGCAGGGCGTCTGGGTCCCGCCCTCCCGACGCGGTGAGGGGCTCTCGGAGCCGGGCATGGCCGCGGTCGTCGCGGCCGCCCGCGCGGATGGCGTCGAGTCGGTCTCGTTGTACGTCAACGACTACAACGCCCGGGCGCTCGCGGCGTACCGCCGCGTCGGCTTCCGCGAGGTCGGGGCCTTCGCCACCGTCTTGTTCTAGCCTGGTCGAGTGGGGTTCTGGGGTCGGGTCAGCGGGTGGTGCGTGATCGACCCGACCACTCGGGGGTGCCCTCAGGATGATGAGGCTGCTCGGAGGCGACGCCGCAGCCGCCAAGGATGGTGGCTGCTGGGAGTGCTCACGTTGAGCCCGCTCAGCGCCTGCTCCGGGGATGAACCCGGTGCTGAGCCCGCGGCGTCTTCGGGTGACATCTCCGCGGCCATGGACCTCGCGGTCAAGGCGGCGGAGAACGCAGGAACCAGATCGTTGTCCGTCGTCGGCGGGGACGCACACCAACTGTCCCGCTCGGACTTCGGCACCTTCACCGGGGGTGCCACCTACGGTGCCTTCGCCGCCTGCACCGGTGGGGGCGACGTCGAGATGGAGTTGGCTGGTGAGGCGTACGTCCTCGACTGTGACGGGACAGGGCATCGGGTCGCCAGTGTCGTGTTGCCATCCGACACGGTGACCTTCAGGGTGACCCGGCCCAATGACGTGCCCTCGGTGTGGGGTGCGAGCCTCACCCCGGACTGACCCGCCGCTGCCCCAGGGCGGGATCCCGCGGTGTGATCCCGCGGTGTGATCCCGCGGTGTGATCCGGCTGTGTGATCCCGCGGTGAGCAGGCGACTGCGGTCGAACAACACAGGTGAGGTCGGGGTGTGGGCGCGGATAGGCTGATGCGGATGTCGACCTTGTTCCTGCGAACCCTGCGGGAGGACCCCGTCGATGCGGAGGTGGCCAGCCACAAGCTGCTCGTGCGTGCGGGCTACGTACGTCGCGCGGCGCCCGGGATCTACACCTGGCTGCCGCTGGGTCTGAAGGTCCTGCGCAAGGTGGAGAACGTCGTGCGCGAGGAGATGGACGCCGCGGGCTTCCAGGAGGTCCACTTCCCGGCCCTGTTGCCCCGCGAACCCTACGAGGCGACGAACCGCTGGACCGAGTACGGCGACGGCATGTTCCGCCTCAAGGACCGCAAGGGCGCCGATTACCTCCTCGCACCCACCCACGAGGAGATGTTTACCCTCCTGGTCAAGGACCTGTACTCCTCCTACAAGGACCTGCCCGTCTCGCTCTACCAGATCCAGCAGAAGTACCGCGACGAGGCGCGTCCGCGCGCGGGCATCCTGCGCGGTCGTGAGTTCGTCATGAAGGACTCCTACAGCTTCGACATCGACGACGCCGGTCTCGAGGTCTCCTACGAGAAGCACCGCAACGCCTACATCAGGGTGTTCACCCGCCTCGGCCTGGAGTTCGTCATCGTCTCCGCGATGTCCGGGGCCATGGGCGGTTCGCGTTCGGAGGAGTTCCTGCATCCCGTCGCGATCGGGGAGGACACGTTCGTGCGTTCCCCCGGGGGTTACGCCGCCAACGTCGAGGCCGTCACGACGCTGCCTCCCGCTTCGATCCCCTTCGAAGGGCTGGCCGCCGCGCACGTCGAGGACACCCCGGACACCGCGACGATCGAGACCCTCGTCGCGCTCGCCAACCAGACGTTCCCCCGAGCCGATCGGGCCTGGACTGCGGCGGACACCCTGAAGAACGTCCTGGTCGTCGCGCACCACCCCGACGGCACCCGCGAACCGCTCGCCGTGGGTGTCCCGGGTGATCGCGAGGTCGACACCAAACGCCTCGAGGCCGCGTTGGCGCCGGCCGAGATCGAGGCGTTCGAGGCCAAGGACTTCGCGAGGAACCCCACCCTGGTCAAGGGGTACATCGGGCCGGGTGCCCTGGGTTCGGAATCGGCCGGTGGCATCCGTTATCTCGTCGACCCGCGCGTCGTCGACGGAACGGCCTGGATCACCGGTGCCGACGAGCCCGGCAAGCACGTGTTCGACCTCGTCGCGGGCCGCGACTTCACCCCCGACGGTTTCGTCGAGGCGGCCGAGGTCAGGGCCGGTGACCCCGCCCCCGACGGGTCCGGTCCGCTGGAACTGGCGCGAGGGATCGAGATCGGGCACATCTTCGCCCTCGGCCGTCGTTACGCCGCTGCGCTGGACCTCAAGGTGCTCGACGAGTTCGGCAAGCAGGTCGTGGTGACGATGGGTTCCTACGGTATCGGCGTGACCCGCGCCATGGCTGCCGTCGCCGAGGGGAACCATGACGACAAGGGGCTCGTCTGGCCGCGTGAACTCGCCCCCGCCGACGTCCACATCGTCGCGACCGGCAAGGACCCCGAGATCTTCGCGACGGCGGAGCGGATTGCGGGTGAACTGTCCTCGCGGGGGATCGAGGTCCTCTACGACGACCGTCCCAAGGTCTCCCCCGGGGTGAAGTTCAAGGACGCGGAACTCGTGGGCGTCCCGACGATCCTTGTCGTCGGCAAGGGCCTCGCCGACGGTGTGGTGGAACTCAAGGACCGTCGTAGCGGGAACTCCGAACAGATCCCGGCCGCCGACGCGGTGGCAATCGTGACGGTGGCCGTGAAGGGCTGAAGACCAGGAGTCCGGATCTGGTGGTCGGGAGAAACACCCCGTTCTGACGACGACGGCCCTGGTGTCGAACGCCAGGGCGGTCGCGACACGTCGATCAGTGATGACTGCTCCTGCGCAGTGCGGCCCTCAGGCTATGGGGAACACCTGCGCGGGGGCTCCGTTGCAGTCATGGAGTTGGACTGTGCTGCCGGCGACCGTGGAGTGGTTGACGATGTCGAGGCAGCAACCCAGCGTGCGCGCAGTGTTGCCGCTGGTGTGCCAGTGTTGCCGCTGGTGGGCCTGTGTTCATCGCGGGCCACGGGGAGAGAGGACGGTCAACCGCCCGGTCATCGACCCACCTATGGTCAGGGGGTGGCTGACCAGCGGTGCGTCGTCTTCGACCTGGACGGAACGCTTCTCGCGTCGGACTCCGTCAGGAACCTCATCCTCCACGTTCTCGGCCGGTCTCCGGTTCGTCTGAGTCTCGCACTCCTGACTTCCCCGATGTGGCTCGCGCTCGGGGTTCGACGTGCGACGCGGTTGCAGGCGGAACGTGTCGTCCTCTGGTCTGTCACCGTGGGGCGCAGCGCCACGGATTTCGCGGAGTTGGTGCGTGAGTTCGCCGCCGAGTACGCGGGAGAATCAGGCGGTCGGCGTCACACGGTCACGCTGCAACGC
>JBPBQU010000606.1:0-3827 GCA_050955085.1 Janthinobacterium lividum
GGAACCGCCGCCGTGGATGCGAGCGATCACGTCGAAAGAACCTTCCAACGCGGTGACCCGGAACGGCTCGTTAACGAGCTGCTGGTGCACCTTGTTCGGGAAGTAGTTCTCCAACTCGCGACCATTGATCGTCCACTTGCCGGAGCCGGGGACGATGCGGACGCGGGCCACGGCCTCCTTGCGGCGACCGGTCGCCGCCCCGGGGGCGATGATGCTGGACCCACCGGTCTGCGGTTCCACAGACTCGGAGGTGTAGGTGCCGGTGAACTCGTCGGACTCGGTGATGTCTTCGACGGTCTCGGTCGTGTATTCGGCCACGGTTATCCTCGCTCAGTTCGCGGTCTGCTTGCCGCGGCTCACTGCGCGACCTGGGTAATCGTGTACGGCACGGGCTGCTGCGCAGTGTGCGGGTGCTCAGGGCCGGCGTAGACCTTGAGCTTGGTCAGAACCTCACGACCCAGCGAATTCCTGGGGATCATCCCACGGATGGCCTTCTCGACGGCCTTCTCCGGATTCTTGTCCAGCAGCTCGACGTAGCTGGTGGCCTTGAGCCCACCCGGGTATCCGGAGTGGCTGTAAGCGATCTTCTGCTCACGCTTGGAACCCGTGAGGGCCACCTTCGCGGCGTTGACGATGATGACGTAGTCACCACCGTCGACGTGCGGGGCATACGTCGGCTTGTGCTTTCCGCGGAGGAGGATGGCCGTCTGGGTGGCCAGGCGGCCCAGCACGACGTCCTCCGCGTCGATGACCAGCCAGCGGCGGCTGATGTCGCCGGGCTTGGGGGTGAACGTGCGCACGGGGCTTGCCCATCTCCTCGAAGCGGATGTCTGCGAAGACTTTCTCTGGCCGACGCCGGGCCCAGGGAGCGCGAGGCTCCCAAGGCTCTGCATGGGCACAACGACCTGTGACGTTACCGGGCGGGCAGGGACTCGGTCAAAACGGTGATCCACGCATCAGCCTGCCCGCACGATTCCCTCAGCGTGCCCGCACTACTCGCCCGACGTCCCACACCGGTTCCGGCGTCTCCACCACCCGGCCGTCGCTGCCGAAGAGCAAGAAGCGGTCGAACCCGCGGGCGAACCAACGGTCATGGGTGACGGCGACCACGGTGCCCTCGAACGCCTCGAGGGCTTGCTCCAGGGCCTCCGCGGAATGCAGATCGAGGTTGTCGGTGGGTTCGTCGAGCAGTAGCAGGGTGGCACCCGACAGCTCCAGCAACAAGATCTGCAACCGCGCCTGCTGCCCACCGGAGAGATTCTCGAACAGCTGCTCGGCGGCCTCGGCGAGCCCGTAGCGATCCAGCGCCCGGGAGGCGCTCTCCCGGTCCATCCCACTGCGGTGCGCAGTCCCGCGGTGCAGGACGTCGAGCAGGGTGCGCCCGTGCAACGTGGGCTGCTCGTGGGTCTGCGCGAACCACCCCGGCCGCACCCGGGCGCCGAGCCGCGCCGTACCGGCGTGGGAGACGGCGGCCACCGGGATCCCGCCGTCCTCCTCGCTGACGGGCTGGTGCTCGAGGTCGGGATCGGACCCGCCGGCGGCGAGGAGTCGCAGGAAGTGCGACTTCCCCGAGCCGTTGGAACCGAGCACGGCGACACGGTCCCCCAACCACAGCTCGACATCGAAGGGCTTCATCAACCCGGTGAGCTCGAGCCCCTGGCACACCACGGCGCGCTTGCCGGTTCGTCCACCGCGCAACCGCATCCGCACGTCCTGGGCTGCGGGTGGCGCCTGCGGCGGGCCGGCCTGCTCGAACTTCGCCAGCCGGGTCTGGGCCGCGGAGTAGCGCGAGGCGAGGCCATCGTTGAACTTCGCCTTCTCGCGCAGCGTGAGGACGAGCGCACGCAGCTTGACCCGTTCCTCGTCCCAGCGCCGGCGCAGTTCCTCCAACCGCTCACCGCGGGCCTGCCGGGCGGCACCGTAGGTCGCGAACGACCCACCGTGCACCCACGCGAGCGCCCCCAGCGCACCGGGTTCCAGGGTGACGATGCGCTCGGCTGCCGCCGAGAGCAGCTCGCGGTCGTGGCTCACGAGCAGCACCGACTTCGTCGTGGCCCGCAGCTGCTCCTCCAGCCAGCGTTTGCCGGGCACGTCGAGGTAGTTGTCGGGCTCGTCGAGGAGCAGCACCTCCTCGGGGCCACGCAACAGGGCCTCCAGGACCAGCCGCTTCTGCTCCCCGCCGGAGAGGGTCCGCACGAGTCGGTGCCGGCAGTTGTCGAAGGCCATCCCGAGGGCCGCGACGGTGCAGGCGTCCCACAGGACCTCCGCGTCGTAGCCACCCGCGTCGCCGAAATCCGCCAACGCGCTCGCGTAGCGCAACTGCTCCCGTTCGGCGTCGGTCTCCAGCATGGCCAGCTCCGCTGCGTCCACACTCGCCGCCGCCACCCGCAGATCGGCAGTGGCGACCGAGACGAGCAGTTCGGCCACCGAGGTGTCGTCACGCACGGAGCCGACGAACTGCCGCATCACTCCGAGTCCGCCGCTACGGGACACGGCCCCGCCCTGGACTGGTTCATCCCCCGCGATGAGCCGCAACAGGGTCGTCTTGCCGGTGCCGTTGGGACCGACGAGGGCGGTCGTGCTGCCGTCGGCGACGCGAAAGCTCACCTCCGACAGCAGCGGCCTACCGTCGGGGAGCTCGTGACTGACTGCTTGGACATCGACATGACCCACGAGGTCAGTCTGCCCGTCGCGCACCTCAGTCGGCGGTGGTCTGCGCCCGGGCCGTGTGGACGACGCGCAGCGAGGAACTCGTGGAGTCCGCATCCGCCCAGCCGCCCTCGACCTCGACGACGGCGATCCCGCAGGTTCGCAACTGCTGGACCTCACCCGTGAGTGTCTCCACCAGGGCGCTGAGTCCGGGGTTGTGCCCCACGAGGACGACGGTGGACTCGGCACGCTCGGTGTCCAGGCCACGCACGATGCGCAACAGATCACCGAGACTGGCCTCGTACACACGCTCCTCGTCGACGATGGGCGGTTCGACCCCCCATCCGGCCAGCAGGCGGGCCGTGGTCTCCTCCGTGCGGCGCGCCGGTGAGGTCAGCAGCAGCTCGGGTGGATGGACGTTCGCGGCCAGCCACCGCCCGGCCGCCTGCGCGTCGGCGCGGCCCCGGTCGGTGAGCGGACGGGCGATGTCCTGCAGGCCGAGCGGCGGGTCTGCCTTGGCGTGGCGGACGACGACAAGCGTGGGCACGCCTCCAGCCTGCCCCACTGCCGCGTCAGGGGCGGTCCGGGGGCAACGTCCGCACTGC
Source organism: Janthinobacterium lividum (assembly GCA_050955085.1). Lineage (GTDB taxonomy): Bacteria > Actinomycetota > Actinomycetes > Actinomycetales > Kineococcaceae > Kineococcus. Next base: position 3,255 of record JBPBQU010000606.1, read on the forward strand.
CCGGGCCTCGCGGGCCCTGGCACTCAACTGCTCGTCGCGGGGGTAGACGACCTCCTCGAGGCAGAGACCCCGGGCACCGACGACGGTGACAGCGGGATCGCGCACGGCCGCACCCAGCACCCGCAGGGGCCAATCGATCAGCCTCCGCCCCTCTCCCACGGCGAGCACCGCGCCGACCAGGGCACGCACCATCGAATGGCAGAAGGCGTCGGCCTGCACGTCGGCCACCAGCAGGCCGGCGTCCGGGCCGGACTCCTCGCGTCGCCACGAGTACGCGAGCAGGGTGCGAACGGTGGTCGCACCGTCGCGGGGCCTGCAGTAGGCCGCGAAGTCGTGCAACCCCGCGAGGGCGCCCGCGGCGACGTCCATGGCGGCGACGTCGAGCGGGCGGCGGTGGTGCAGCACCTCGAAGCGGCGCAACGGCGCCACCCCACCCGGGTGGTCGCTCACGCGATAGGCGTAGCGGCGCCGCAGCGCCCCGAAGCGGGCATCGAAACCCTCGGGAGCCACCCGGACACGGTGGACAGCCACGTCGGGCGGTAGGACCCCCGCCAGGCGCCGCACGAGGACGGA
>JBPBQU010000607.1:0-3822 GCA_050955085.1 Janthinobacterium lividum
CTACGTCACGCCCGGACAGCGTCCGGGCGAGAACGGGGAGAACATGCGCACGTTGATCGTCACGGCTTTCACTTCTCTTGACGGGGTCATGGAAGCACCCGGCGGGGAGGTGGGGTACCGGAACTCGGGGTGGACGTTCAAGGACGTCGCGTTCGAGGAAGCCGCCTACGAGATCAAGGCCCGTGAGCAGCAGGAGACGGCCGCGCTGCTGTTCGGACGGGTCAGTTACCAGGCCTTCGCGCCGGTGTGGCCGGGCATGAGCGAGTTCAGTGGTTACAACGCGATGCCGCGCTACGTCGTCTCGACCACCCTGGCGCACCACGACGAGCGCTGGCCCGCGACCGTGCTGCGCTCCCTGGACGACGTCGCCGCGTTGAAGGCGGGTGAGGGAGGCCCGATCACGGTGCACGGCAGTGCCACCCTGGGGCGGGCGCTGGCCGACGCGGGACTGGTGGACCGCTACCACCTGCTCGTCTTCCCCGTCCTGCTCGGGGCCGGGAAACGGCTGTTCAGCGACACCGACAAGGACAAGCAGCTGCTGAGCGTGCGCGAGTCGGAGACCTACGGCAACGGGATCTGCAAACTGGTCTACGACGTGGCCCACTGATCTCCGATCCCTCGGTCCCTGGCGGTCTGGTGGTCCGGCGGTCGATTACCGTGAACAGGTGAGCATCTCGACGACGTCCGCCACCGCCGCCCCCGGCACCAACTGGGCCCGCAACTATCGTTACAGCGCAGGCTGTCTGCATCAGCCCACCTCGGTGGACGAACTGCAGCGACTGGTGGCCGGGGCGCACCGGCTGCGGGCGCTGGGAACGCGGCACTGCTTCAACGACATCGCCGACTCCCCCGGGGACATGGTGACCCTCGCGTCGCTGCCCACCGAGATCGACGTCGACAGCTCGGCCTCGACCGTGCGCGTCAGCGCCGCGACGAGCTACGGGGTGCTCGCGGACGCTCTGCACCAGGCGGGTTGCGCGCTGCAGGGGATGGCCTCACTCCCGCACATCTCCGTCGCGGGCGGGGTGGCCACGGGCACTCACGGGTCCGGGGACCGGACCCAGAACCTCTCCGCCGCGGTGCGGGCGGTCGAACTGGTCGGGGCCGACGGGTCGTTGCGTCGGGTGCAGCGCGGCGACGCCGGTTTCGCCGGCAGCGTCGTGGCGCTGGGCGCACTGGGAATCGTCACCCACCTCGAACTCGACGTCCTCCCCACCTACCAGGTCCGCCAGGACGTCTACTCGGGTCTGTCGTTCGCGGCCCTCACCGAGAACTTCGACGCCGTCACCTCCGCCGCGTACAGCGTCAGCGTCTACACGAACTGGGTGGGGGAGGACACCACCCAGGTATGGCTCAAGACCCGCACGGTGGATTCCCCCGACGCCCCCGCCGAACTGTTCGGCGCCGTCCGTGCCGACGTCGCGCTGCACCCGCTACCCGAGGTCGACGTCCGCAACGCCACCGAACAACTCGGCGTCCCCGGCCCGTGGCACGAACGCCTGCCGCATTTCCGGTTCAGTTTCGCCCCCAGCAACGGCGAGGAGTTGCAGGCGGAATACCTCCTCCCCCGCGAGCACGCCGTCACCGCGATCGCGGCGTTGCGCGAGCTCGGCCCGCGGATCGCCCCGCTGCTGCACATGGGCGAGATCCGCACCGTCGCGGCCGACGACCTGTGGTTGTCCAGCGCCGCAGGACGCGATGTCGTCGCCTTCCACTTCACCTTCAAGCAGCAGCAGGTGGAGGTCATCACGGCCCTGGCCGACATCGAGGACGCCTTGGCAGGGTTGGACGCGCGACCACACTGGGGGAAGCTGTTTGCCGCCGACGCCCACCGGCTCGCGGGCCTCTACCCCCACTTCGACGACTTCCGGGCACTCGTCGCGACGAACGATCCGGACGGCACGTTCGCCAACGCCTTCACCGACCGCATCGGGGTCACGGGGGGCTGAGGTGCCGGCGCCGGATCAGAGCGCGGGTGGGCGGGTGAGATCGGAGAACGGAACCTCCGCCGCGGCGAAGCGGTCCTCGAGGGCGCCCAGACCGCGTTCGAGCAGGAACTCACGTTCCACCTCGTGGATCGGCACGGCCTGCAACCAGTGCACGTCGACACCGGGGGCCAGCGGGTAGCGCGACAACCGGGGAAAGTTGCCGGGCGCGGTGAACAGCAGGTGTTCGGGACAGTTATCCACCAGCCCCTCGATGATCCCCGGGAACAGGGTTCCGGGAATCATCGCGACCCCTTCCTTGACCATCGTGAAGGCCGACGCCACGAGCAGGCCGGTGACCAGTTCCGCAGCCACCCCCTCGAGCACGGTCACGAACTCCACCCGCGCGTCGACGGGGTTCGCCATCGGGCCCACGAGGTTCGGCGAGCGGTGCAGGGTCATCGTCGAGACGGACGTGAACCCCGGTGAGGGCGCATCCGGGCACGTGAGCATGTCGAGGGAGTGCTCCCCGGTGCGGTCGAGGAACTCCTCGAACTCCCCGCGCCCGTCGGGGGAGAGCTGACCCGCCACGAACCGGGCCATCGCCACCTCCGCGTCCGAGGGGGGCAGGGCTTCGACGGGGTTCACGATCCGCGACGACTTCCGGTCATCGCCCGTCCGAGCGGACGCGCGGACTCCAGGGCCAGCCCGGTGCGCGGGTCGGCGAGCGCCGCGAGGGGGGCGTGCAGGGCCGGGTCGATCCAGCGCTCGCTGCCCCCCAACGCGTCGAGGACGAACCTCGGGTGGGCCGTCAGTCGTTCGGCCAGGACGAAACCCGCCGCCCGGGTCGTCGCGGCGAGGTCGTCGAGCTGGGGCCAGGGGCGTTCGGGGTTGACGTGGTCGGGGGTCAGCGGGGACACCCCGCCCCAGTCGTCGACCCCGGCCGCGAGCAACTGCTCGCGCTGACCCGGGTCGGAGAGGTTGGGCGGGGCCTGCAGCGAGACCGACGCCCCGAGCAGGAGCCGCGAGACCGCGATGGTCGCGAGGTACTCCTCGTGGTCGAGGTCGTCCTCACCGCGCATGGCCGTGTCGTCCTTGGCGCGGAAGTTCTGGACGATGACCTCCTGGACGTTGTCGAACTCCTCGATCACGTCGCGGATCGCGAGGATCGAGTCGATACGCTCGGCGTAGGTCTCCCCGATGCCGACGAGGATGCCTGTGGTGAAGGGCACCCGCGCCCGCCCCGCGTCGCGCAGGACCTGCATCCGCAGTTCCGGGTCCTTGTCCGGTGAGCCGTAGTGCACGCCACCCGGTTCGCTCCACAACCGGGTCGCGGTGGTCTCGAGCATCATCCCCATCGACGGGGCGAGCGGCCGTGCTGCGAGCAGCGTCTGGTAGGTCATCACCCCGGGGTTGAGGTGCGGCAGCAGGCCCGTCTCGTCGAGGACACGCTGCGCGAGGTGGGCGACGTAGGCGATCGTGGAGTCGAACCCCCGCGCCGTCAGCCACGCGCGAGCCGCCGGCCAGCGGTCCTCGGGGGCATCCCCGAGGGTGAAGAGCGCCTCCTTGCAGCCCATGGCCGCACCCTCGCGGGCGATCTCCAGGACGTCGTCCTCGGAGAGGTACAACACGGGCAACCGGCCCGGGACGGTGGCGAACGTGCAGTAGTGACAGCGGTCCCGGCAGAGTCGGGTGATGGGGAGGAACACCTTGCGCGAGTAAGTGACGATGCCTGGGCGCCCGGCGTGGGCCATCGCCGCGTCGCGTACCGGCCCGGCGAGCGCGCACAGCGCCTGCAGGTCGTCCCCGCGGGCGTGCAGCAGCACCTCGGCGTCGGCGGTTCCGAGCTCGGCGGTGGCGGCCGCCGTGAGCGCGCTCGCGATCCGCACCGCATCGG
>JBPBQU010000608.1:0-3811 GCA_050955085.1 Janthinobacterium lividum
TCCGATGTCATCCGAGGACGACACGGCATCAGGCTTGCGGCACAACAGTTTCAGTCGTCGGCTTCCAGGATGAAGACGGGGATGACCCGGTCGGTCTTCTCCTGGTAGTCCGCGTAATCGGGGTACGCCGCTACTGAGCGTTCCCACCACAGCGCTCGCTCCGCACCCTCGAGCTCACGGGCGGTGTAGTCCTTCCTCACCGGACCGTCCTGCAGCTCGACGAGCGGCTCGGCCTTGATGTTGAAGTACCAGACGGGATGCTTGGGTGCACCGCCCAGGGACGCGACAGCCGCGTACTTCCCGTCGTGCTCGACGCGCATGAGCGCCTGCTTGCGCAACTTCCCCGACTTCGCCCCCTTGGTCGTCAGGACGATCACGGGCATCCCGCGCAGATCCCCGGCCTCGGCACCGCCGGAGGCCTCGTACTTCTCGACCTGTTCGCGCACCCAGGCCTCTGGACTCGGTTCGTACTCACCAGTCAACGGCATGGCGTCACGCTAGTGCTCGGGCGAGAGCCGCTCCACGTTGCGGGTCACCCCGACCTGCGTCAGCACCGCCTCGAACACGTCGGCGACATCCAGGGACCACTGCAGCGGCAGCACCGGGGACTGCGACAACCCGCCGGCCAGGCAGGCGTGCACGTGCTCGAGCATGAAGCGATGCCCTTGGCTCACCGCGTGGTCGTGCCGCTGCACCGTCTCACCCCCCTCGTCATCGGGTAGGGAGACGGTGAACTCGGGGACGGCATGGAACGGACGTCCGATCTCGATCCGCCCGCGGGTCCCCTCGATCCACGCGCGGGCACTTGCGTGCGCCTCCATGGTCGTCGACAGCGCCGCGACCGCGCCGGAGTCCCAACCCAGCGCCATCGCGATCTGGCGGTCCACCCCCGTCGCCGTGAGTCGACCCACGGCGGACACCGCCTGCGGGGCCCCGAGCAGGGTCAGCGCGAGGCCGACGGGGTAAGGACCCAGGTCGAGCAGCGATCCACCACCGATCTCGGGGTCGTGGAAGCGCGCCAGGGCCTGCGCCGGGAACCCCAGGTCGGCGTGCACGCCGAGCACCTCACCGATCACCCCGGAGCCGATGACGTCCAGCAACGCAGCGGTCCCCGGCAGGAACCGCGTCCAGTAAGCCTCCATGAGGAACACCGAGCGCGCCCGCGACGTCTGCGCGAGGTCGCGGGTCGCGGCGGCGGTCACCGTGAGCGGTTTCTCGACGAGCACCGGCTTACCCGCCAGCAGCGCGGCCTTCGCGGACGCGTGGTGTTGCGGGTGGGTGGTCGCGACGTAGATCGCGTCGACACCCGGATCGGCCAGCAGTTGCGCGACCCCGCTGTCGGCCCCGCCGTACCCGGCCTGCGCACCGTGCTCGGCAGCGAACTCGTGCGCCCGCGCCGCGTCGCGCGAACCCACCGCGACCAACCGGCCCCCGGGGGCGAGGTCGAGCGCCGCCGCGACCGTGCGCGCGATGCCACCCGTCCCGACGAAACCCCAGCCGATGTTCTCGGGCGACCTCATGGTCATTCCTCCGCCACCTCGATCGAGCCCGTCTCCCCAGCAACTTCTGCCACGACCCCAGGCACGACCCCAGGCATGACCCCGGGCACCTCGTGACGCAACGGCAGCGACACCGACGCGCCGTCGCGGCTGACGGTCACCGCGGCGACCGTCGCCGCCCAGCGTGCGGCGTCCACGAGTCCCGCCCCGGCGAGCAGTGCGTCCGCGAGCGCCGCGACGAAGCTGTCCCCCGCCGCGGTCGCGTCCACGAGGTGGGCCGGCACCGCCGGGATCTCCGCGTGTCCGCCCGGGGTGATCACGACCGAGCCCAGCGCACCCCGCGTCACGACGGTGGTGCCGGTGGGTCGAACGGCCCGGGCCTGGGCGACGATCCCGTCGACGTCGAGCGCGACGTCGCACCCCGCGAGCACCGCGAGTTCTCCCGCGTTGGGTACCAGCAGGTCAGCCCGGGCGAGCAGGGCCGGCGGCAACACCCGCGCGGGCGCGGGATTGAGGACGAGCAGGCCCGTGCACAGCGCGGCGGCGGCCAGCAACGCCTCGTCGGGCACCTCGCACTGCAGCAGCACGACACGCGCACTGCTCACGGCCGCGACGGCGGCCCGGACCCGGGCGTCGTCGAGGTGGTCGTTGGCTCCCGGACTGAGGACGATCGTCGACTCGCCCGAGTGCACCAGGACGACGGCGACACCGCTCGCCACGTCGATCCCGGTGACGTGTTCGACGTCGATCCCCTCGGCGGCGAGCGCCGCGCGCAACCCGCGGCCCTCCTCGTCGTCACCGACGGCGGCGACCATCGCCGTGCTGCGACCCAACCGGGCGCAGGCCACGGCCTGGTTCGCCCCCTTGCCCCCGAGACCACGTACGGCGTCGCCACCGCGGACGGTCTGACCCGCGGGCGGCAGCTCGGCCAGGACGATGGCGAGGTCGGCGTTGACGCTCCCGACGACGGTGACGTCGTGGGTCTGCACCGCCTGCGGGCGGCCGTGGGCATCGCGCCGGAGTTGCTCCTGAGGTCGGTTCATCGCAGCGGGAGCACCCAGATCGCGGCCACCGCAGGATCGCCGAGGTCGACGTCGCGCTCCTGGCCCAACCGCACCACCGTCGTCCCGGCGAACTCCCTGCGGGCCACCACATCCACCCGCAGGTCGAGACCGATGCCCAACTCGGCGAAATAGCGCAGGACGGCCGCGTCGGAGTCGGAGATGCGGGCCACGACACCGGCACCGCCCTCGGGGACGTCGGCGAGGTTGTGCGCCCCGGTCTGCGGCACGCTGCCGTCGGCCCGGGGGATCGGATCCCCGTGCGGGTCCCTCTCGGGGTGCCCGAGCCGGGTCGCGAGGCGCTCCAGCAACCGCGGCGACACGACGTGCTCGAGAACCTCGGCCTCCTCGTGGACCTCGTCCCAGGAGTACCCGAGGTCGGCGACGAGGAAGGTCTCGAGGAGACGATGACGACGCACCACGGAGAGCGCCTGGCGGCGGCCTGCGTCGGTGAGCTCGACCCCGCCGTACCGCCGGTGGCTCAGCAACCCCACGTCGGTCAGCTTGCGGACGGCTTCGGACGCCGTCGAGGCGGAGACGCCCATGCGCTGCGCGAGCATCGAGAGGGTGACCTTGTCGTCGGACCACTCACCGGCGGTGTAGACGGTCTTCAGACAGTCCTCGGCGGCAGGGGTGGTGGCCGCGGGAGTGGTGGAAGCACGGCGCACGGCGCTCAGCTTGCCACCCCGGCCGCGTCATCCGGCAGCCGCCGAGCTGCCCGGTCGCCGGTTTTCGCGGCGAGCAGCACTGGCAGGATCACCCGGGTGACGGGCGAAGACCGAAGCGTCGCGACCCTCGGCGAGACGTGGCGGCGCATGCGTCCGCCACGTCGCCTGCTCCACCTGGACTCCGCGGCGGCCGGGCGCAGCAGCTGGGCCGTGCTCGATGCGGTCACCGCGCACGCCCAGGGCCACGGCAAGGTCGCGTTTCAGCAGGTCAGGAGCAGTGCGAGGGACGCTCCCGGGCTGCGGGCGTGGTGGCGTAAGCCGGAGGCGATGTTCACCCAGCCATCGAGTCGCAGCAGGCTGATCGCGGTGTTGCGCAGGGTGGCCATGACCTGGGGTCCGTTGCCGGTGCGGACCTGGGAGCGGTCCTCGTCGAACGTGACATCGCGGACCCGTGCGCCGTGAGGCGCTGCTGTATCGAGTGGAGGTGAGCGACCTGCACCGCTGTCCCTGTCGCAGCAGGGTGGTGAAGCTGAGGGCAGCCTGATCCGGGAGGTGGCGGGCAGGGTGGGAGCAGCCCTGACAA
>JBPBQU010000609.1:0-3788 GCA_050955085.1 Janthinobacterium lividum
CCCGCGGTGGGAGGGCAGCCGGGCGAGACCACTGGCGACGCAGCGCGAGAAGGGGACGTGCGGGCCGACCTCGGCCCGCCGCAGCGGCAGCTCCACGGCGTCACCGTCGGCACCGAGGTAGAGGTGGACGGCCACCGAGTCGGCGAGCACGTCGGCCTGCGGACGCGCCGACGACGAGGAGGAGAACGCCGGATTCTCCGACAACACCCGGGCGACCGCGTTCGCAGCAGTGGTGAATTGCACGCTCAGGGCCTTCTTCAGCCAGACACGTTCCTGCTCCAACCCGCGGCGGGGGGTGAGGGCGGCGGCCTGCGGCGTCGGGATCGGCTGCCACGAGACCTGCCCGGCAGGTGCGATACGGGGCGTGGACGCCGCCGGACGGAGTTGTCCGGACCCCACCGGAACGAGAGGGGAGCGTTGCGTCACAGTCTCAGCGGGCACCTCGAGAGCCACCTGTGCACCGACGGATGGAACGGGGGTCGTAGGAACCGGGAGGGGGAGATCGACCACCGGAAGCGTGGGCACCGGCAGAGCGGGCACCGGGAGAACGGGAGCCGCCCCGACGAGGTGGTTGCGGACGTCGCCGAGGTCGGTCACGACCGTGGGTGTCCCCGCAGCACCGGTCTCGCCGGCCCAGGGTTCTGCCGTCCGAACCGCTGCGGCCCGCGCCGCGACAGGCCGGGTTTCGACGGTCTCACTCTCAACGGGCCGCGTCTCAACGGGCCGAGCTCCCACAGCCGGTGTCTCGGTGATCTCGCTTCCGGCCGGGAGACCTCGGGATGCGGAAGTTGCCCCGGTGGGCGTTTCGGCGACGGGCAGCTGATGCTGGTCGGGCCCGGGCTGGGCGGTGATCGTCGAGGCACGCCGGAGTTCGGTGAGCCGACGGGTGGCCGGGTCGAGGTGGGCCGCGACGTCTGTGGCGCACTGTTCCAACCGGCGGCCATGGATCCCACCCTGCACACCTGCGTCGTCGGCGATGACCAGGTGCCGAGCGGCCCGCGGGGGCACCGCACGCACGGTGTCGGCGTGACCGGGTTCCTCCGGGCGGCGGATCCACAACCCCGCGGGCACTACCTCGACAACAGTGTCCGGTGCGTACCAGAACACACCCCGGGAGACCTCGTGCGCACCCGCGATGGGCGCGCGGTAACTCACGAGGCGCGGCGGCACCGCATTCTCCCCGGGTTCCGTCGGGGTGTACGCGAGTTCGCGGGCACAGCTGTTCCACCCGAGAACACCATCCTCCAGCACGGTGTGCATGTCCGGGGTGGCTGTCGAACCCACCGGGACGCCTGCGTAGGCGATCACCTCGGCGCCCGTCTTGTCGGCCAACACCTGAGCCCAGGTCGCTGCGGACGCACCGGTGATCGGACCGTAACGGAAGGGCCGCAAGAGCGGACGGGTCTGGGTGGCGGCGTCCTTCCACCACCGGGTGACGTCGTCGATGGAGGTGTCCTCCTCCCCGGGGCAACCGAGGACGACCGTGACGGCACCTTCCTGGCAGGGGAGCCCACCGCGCAACCGGTCCCGGTGCGCGCGGACGCGTTCGTCGTCCTCCCGCCCGTGCAGCCACACCCCACCGGGCAGCGGTTCGGCCACGACACGATCCCCGATCGCGACGGTGCGGGCCAGGTCGTCGGTCTCCCACGCCGGACGCGGATAGCGCCGGGCGACGGTCTTGGCGGACTTCTTGGCCTGGAAACGAACCCAGCCCGAGCCGTCGGGCGAGTCCACGAACAGCGACCCGGCGAAACCGGGGACGATGACCCCGTCGGCAGCCAGGACCGGGCGACCGAGCCGTTCGGCGAGCCAGCGACCGGCGAGACCCGACAGCTGGCGCGTCGCACCGCAGAACACCAGGCGCACCCCCCGGCGGTTGGTCAACCGGGACTTCTGCGGCATCAACCGCACGACCTCTTCCCATTGCCCCACCGGCGCGTCGAGAGGGAGGTCGAGGATGACGATGTCGTGTTCGGCGTCCGCAGCGACCCCGAGGGCGAGTTCGCGGGCCGCCGTCGACAACGCACCGTCACGGAAGATGACCAGTGCGTTCCCGAGTTCACGGGTCGCGAGCAGGACACCATCCGACGCACGGTGTACGGAGGGCGCCACGTCGGGATCCGGTGTCCCCGCGGAGAGTTCCGCGGGACGCCCGCTCGCCATGATCGGAGCACTCATGTCAGCCTTCACCCTTTGTCTTCCTGGGGACCTGCGCGGCAGTTGTCGACGAGATCGGGATTGTCGCCGGGATCGAGGACGAGTTCAAGACGCGATCCCACGGCGGTCGGGTCAGATCAGGACCGGAGGGAAGCGCCCCCAGCACGGCAACCGGGACCGCCACGGGTTCCACCCCGCCGTACCCGAGCGCCTGGATCGCTTCGTCACTCCCCAGCAGGTACTTCACCCCCTGATCGTCGATGAGGTACCGATCCGGCTTTCCAGGGCCGGGAACCGGGACCGACGCGGCCAGGATGCCAGTGCCTGCCGCTACCGTGACCGCACCGGCCAGGACCTGAGCCGCAGGGGCAGTCTCCACGCTCGAACGCACCGACCTACCCTCGGGCCGTTGACGCAAGCAGGGGGTTCGTGCGTTCTCCCCGGTCAACAGGTTGCTCGCCTGCTCCGACGTCAGATCAGGCAACCGGCCTGCCCACGAGGTCGCCGATCGGGGGGCGGCAGCGACCTCGGCCGCGTCGAGCGGTTGTGCCGCAACCCCCCCGCCCTGCAGTAAAGCGGCATCCAACCTGTCGACAAGGGCGAGTCCGTCGCTCGCGACGACGTAGTTCTGCACGCCCTGGTTCTGATCCGACCCACCCGCGGGTGCCCGGTACTCCAGCAACGTCCCCACCGGGAAGGTGCGCGCACCGAGCGAGAAGCCACCCGATCCGGCGTCGGGGACCTCGAGCCCGTCAAGATCCACCCCGTCGGGAACCTGAGCCAACCAGTCGTCGGGGGCGGTGGGGACGGGCGCTTCCTGCAGCCCGAGGACGACGGGCAGCGCCGGGTCGACGACGCGCGACTTCAGCCCGTCGACCAGGACGTACTCGGTGCCGCTGACGGAGCGCACCAGACTGTAGGAATTACTCTCAGCCGTGGTGCCCGCGTCCGCCGCCCCGGTGAAGTCGATGGCCACCCTCGGCACACCCCGGCTGGTGCCCTCACCCTGACCGGTGCTCTCTCCCTGACCGGTGCCCACACCCTGGCCGGCGCCCGAGGCCGGCAGGCACAACGTCCAACCGGTACTGGAGAGGTCGGCTGCAGTCGGAACCGTGTCCGGGGCTCCCGGCAGACCGACCGGTGCACCCCGTTCGACATCGCCGAGCGAACTCGTGTGGACGGACACGACATGCGCACCCGGCCCCTGCATCAGCAGCGCCGAGGCGTAGTTCAACACCGGGTGCAGCTGACCCTCCAGCAGGACGTAACGGTTCCCGGTCTCCTTCTCGACGACGACGGCCCCCGCCTCCCGCCACGAGTCCTTCCCACCGGGGCGGATCAACCCGTAGACACCACACACGACCCCGATGAGCAGCGCGAGCACCAGCCCACCCACGATGCCCAGGACCGCGCGCCGCGCCGGTGGGTCGAAGTGGCCGATCTCCCCGAGCAGCAGCGCGGAACTCATCCGCCCGATCTGGACGGAGTACGCATCGACATGGTCCTTCTGGTTCTGCACGGATCAGCCCGCCAACCCGCGGGCCCAGCCGAACACCCCGAGCTGGTGGGCCAGCAACGGCACCAGGGCGATCGCCAGCACAACCTCCAGCACGTTGGCGACATGGCGCCAG
>JBPBQU010000610.1:0-3769 GCA_050955085.1 Janthinobacterium lividum
GGCTCGAGGCCGTCGGGGTGCGCCCCGACGACGTCTTCGTCGCCGTCACCGAGAACGGCGGGGAGGACTGGTACGTCGGTCGCGCCGGCGACGAGGGCCCGACCCCGTGAGAGCGCTCGTCCTGCGCGAACCCGGGGCCCGGCCCGCCGTCGAGGACGTCGACCTCGACGGGCCGGGCCCCGGGGAGCTGCTCGTCCGCGTCGAGGCGGCCGGGGTCTGCCACACCGAACTGCACTACATGAGCGGGGACATCCCCTGCCCGCTGCCGATCGTCCTCGGCCACGAGGGCACCGGGGTCGTGGAGGAGGTGGGGACAAGTGTCGAGACCACCGGGCCGCAGGCCCTGCGGGTGGGGCAGCGGGTCGCCTTCACCTGGCGGCCCCGGTGCGGGCAGTGCGAGCCCTGCGTCACCGGGCGGCCGGTGATGTGCGTGTACGGACGGGTCCAGGCGCGCAGCGGTGGGTTGATGGACGGCACCAGCCGGCTGCGGCGCGGGGACGAACAGCTGCACCACTTCCTCGGGGTGTCCTGCTTCGCCGAACGCGCGGTCGTCTCCCGGCACGCGGTCGTCGCGCTCCCCGACGACGTCGCACCCACCCTCGCGGCCGTCGCGGGCTGCGCCGTCGTCACCGGGGTCGGTGCGGTCGTCAACGTGGCCGCCGCCGACGGGTCGCTGGCGGGCCGTCCGCTGCTCGTCATCGGTGCGGGGGGAGTGGGGTTGTCCGCGGTCATGGGTGCCAGCCTCGTAGGCGCCGCCCCCGTGGTCGTCGTGGACGTCTCGCCCTCGAAGCTCGCCCTGTCGCGACGCCTCGGCGCCACCCACACCGTCGACGCCTCCGGGTGCAGCGCCGAGGAGGTCGTCGAGGCCGTGCGGGAGCTGACGCACGGCGGGGCCGATGTCGCCGTCGAGGCGGTCGGCAATCCTGCGACGCTGGCGCAGGCCTTCTCTGCGGTGCGCCCCGGCGGAACCGTGGTGGCCGTGGGGCTCTCCGCGGCCACCGCGACGGTGGCCATCGGCGTCAACGAGCTCGTCCAACAGCAGAAGCGGCTGGTCGGCAGCCTCTACGGGTCCGCGAACCCGCCCGTCGACCTCCCGCGGTTACTCGCCCTGCACCGCGCCGGGCGCCTGCCGCTGGAACAGCTGCTGGGCACGACCCACACCCTGGAGGAGACGGCCGACGCCTACGACGCGTTGCGCGGCGGGGCCGTGGGACGGGCCGTCGTCCTGCCCGGGACGGCAGCCGGAGCCACCGCGTGAGCCGCTACGCCAGCTACCCGAGCCTGCGCGGGGCGGGGGTCCTCGTCAGCGGTGGAGCCACCGGTCTGGGAGCGCAGTTCGTCACCGAGTTCGCCGCGCAGGGCGCCCGGGTCGCGTTCGTCGACGTCCAGGAGGACGCCGGCCGCGCCCTGGTGGAGTCGCTCGCCGCGGCCGGGCACGTCCGCCCGCTGTTCCGTCCCGCGGACGTCCGGGACCTGGTGGCCTACCAGCAGGTCGTGCGCGAGCTCGGTGCGGAACTCGGGGCGGTGAGCGTCCTGGTGAACAACGCGGCCGACGACACCCGCCAGGAGAGCGCGACGCTCGACCCGGTGTCCTGGGACGCGGGGTTTCGGGTGAACCTCGACCACCAGTTCTTCGCCACCCAGGCCCTCGTGCCCACGCTGCGGGCCGGGGGCGGGGGGTCGGTGATCAACCTGGGTTCCATCAGCACGCACGTGAAGCTGCGCGACCTCCTCGCCTACCGCACGGCGAAGGCGGCCGTGGAGGGGTTGACGCGAGCCCTCGCCCTGGAACTCGGGGGTGATGCGATCCGGGTGAACTGCGTCATCCCGGGCTGGGTCATGACCCGGCGCCAACTCGAGCACCGAATCGACGCGGACGCCGAGGCGACCATCGAGCGCGAACAGGCCCTGGCCCGCCGGGTCCTGCCGGCGGACGTGGCGCGCATGGTGTTGTGGCTGGCCGCCGAGGACAGCACCGCCTGCACCGGACAGAACTGGATCGTCGACGGAGGTTGGATGTGAACGACGTGCAGCAGGACGTCACGGGTGGGCCCGTCGAGGGTGTCGGCGAGGTTCCACGACGCAGCCGCGCCTGGTTCGGGGCCACCGGGCGCGCCGGGATGCTCTATCGCTCGTGGTTGCGCAACCAGGGTTACGGCCCGGACGTCTTCGACGGCCGGCCCGTCATCGGGATCGCCACCACCTGGTCGGAACTCTCGCCCTGCAACGCCCACCTGGACCGGGTGGCCGAGGCCGTCAAACGCGGGGTGTGGATGGCCGGGGGTTTCCCCCTGGTGTTCCCGGTGATGTCGACCGGCGAGACCCTCATCCGCCCGACGGCCATGCTGTACCGCAACCTCATGGCCATGCAGGCCGAGGAACTCATCCGCGGGAACCCCCTCGACGGGGTCGTGCTGCTCTCCGGGTGCGACAAGACCACCCCCGCGCTGCTCATGGGCGCCGCGAGTGTCGACCTGCCCACGATCATGGTGACCGGCGGCCCGATGCTCAACGGGAAGTTCCGCGGCCAGGACGTCGGGTCGGGAACCCACGTGTGGCGTTTCGAGGCCGAGATGAAGGCCGGGCGCATGAGCGCGCAGGACGGGGCGTTCGCCGAGGGGTGCATGGCCCGTTCCGCCGGGCACTGCATGACCATGGGCACCGCCTCGACGATGGCCTGCGTGGCCGAGGCGCTCGGCATGCAGCTGCCCGGTTCGGCCAGCTGGCCCGCCGTCGACGCCCGCCGCGCCGAGGTCGCCCAGGCCGCCGGTCAGCGGATCGTGGCCATGGTCGAGGAGGACCTGCGCCCCAGCGCCGTCATGACCCGGGCGGCGTTCGAGAACGCCATCCGGGCGACCGCGGCCATCGGTGGTTCCACCAACGCGATCGTCCACCTGCTCGCCCTCGCGGGCCGCCTCGGCGTCGACCTCGCGCTGGAGGACTTCGACACCCTGGCCCGCGACGTCCCGACGGTCGTCGACCTGATGCCGTCGGGTCGTTTCCTGATGGAGGATTTCTGCTACGCCGGTGGGCTCCCCGTCGTCCTGCGCGACCTCGCCGAGCACGGTCTGCTGAACACCGGGCAGATCACCGTGACCGGCCGACCGCTCGGGGACCTCGTCGCCGACGCGGAGTGCTACGACCGGCAGGTGATCCGGGAGTTCACGTCGCCACTGCAACCGGCCGGGTCCGGTACGGCCGTCCTGCGGGGGAACCTCTGCCCCCGCGGAGCCGTCCTCAAGCAGTCGGCGGCGTCCCCGGAGTTGTTGCAGCACACCGGACGTGCCGTGGTCTTCGACTCCCCGGAGGCCTACCACGCCGTCTGTGACGACGAGGACCTCGACATCGCCGCCGACGACGTCATCGTGGTGCGCGGCGCCGGCCCTCGAGGGTACCCGGGGATGCCGGAGGTCTCCAACGTCCCGCTGCCCGCGAAACTGCTGCGCGCCGGGGTGAGCGACATGGTCCGCATCAGCGACGGCCGTATGAGCGGCACCGGGTTCGGCGCCGTCGTCCTGCACGTGGCGCCGGAGGCGGCCCTGGGTGGCCCGCTGGGGTTGTTGCGCACCGGTGACGTCATCACCCTCGACGTCGCGGGCCGCCGCCTCGACGTGCACCTGAGCGAGGCGGAGCTCGCCGCCCGGGAACCCTCGTGGCAGCAGCGGGTGACGGCTCCCGAGGGCGGCTGGCCCTGGCTCTACGCCCAGCACGTCCTGCAGGCCGACGAGGGGGCCGACCTGGACTTCCTGGTGGGCGGTCGGGGCAGCGC
>JBPBQU010000611.1:0-3754 GCA_050955085.1 Janthinobacterium lividum
ACGGTGGCCGCCGCCCAGAGACAGCTCACGAGGGCGCCCAGGACGACCAGGGCGCGCAGCGGCCCCGACTGCCACACCTGGACCGCGCCCAGAACCAGGAGTACCCACCGGAGTCGACGCAACTGGGCGAGCAGGTGGGCCGGGCCCAGACCGCAGGCCAGCGCCGTGGTGGCGACCGCGCCCGCCAGCAGGAGCAGGACCACCGCCGCCAGCGATTCGGGGAGCAGGGTGCGTGCCGAACCTGCGCTGAGCCCGAGAAGAGCCAGGCCGAGCAGCTTCGCCCCGGCCCCGGCCCGATGCAGCGCAGAGGAACCCGGCACGTAGCGACCCAGCAACGGTGGCGCGGTGCGTAGCCCCCGGTTGTGGCCCCGGCCCCTCATCCCACACTGCCGCGATAGGCCGCGACGACCTCGGCGGCAGGACCGTCGAGACGCACCCGGCCGTCCTCCAGCCACAGCGCCCGCTCGGTGCGGGCGGCGAGGTCGAGGTCGTGGGTGGCGACCACGAGCTGGGCCCCGCCGGCGAGCAGGACGTCTGCGATCCGGTGGGCGGTGCGCAGATCGAGCAGTGTGGTGGGTTCGTCGCAGACCAGTACCGCGGGCCGGGTGGCCAGCACGGACGTGAGCGCCAGCAGTTGACGTTGCCCCGAGGACATCTCACGAACGCTGGAATCGGCGTACTCGGCGAGACCCTGTGTTTCCAGCAGGGCGCGCGCCCGGGTGTCGCGTTCTCGCCGCGGGACGTCGATGCGGCGCAGGGACAGTGCGACGTCCTCCACAGCCGTCGGCATGACCAGTTGCGCATCGGGGTCGGTGAAGACGAAACCGACATGGCGGCGCAGCCGGCCCAGCGCCGTCTCCGGGTCCAGGCCGTCCACCTCGACACGACCTCGCGTGGGCAGGACGAGTCCGTTGAGCAGGCGCAGCAGGGTGGATTTGCCCGACCCGTTGGGCCCGACGAGCGCGAGCGAGGACTGCGCGACCTCCAGGGTCAGGGGATGCAGGACCACGTGCGCCCCGGCGGACACCACGACGTCCTCGAGACGGATCACCGGTTGCGCTTCGTCACGGGCGTTTCATCTCGGGCACGTTCACGCGGGCCAGTCCACCAGCAGCGGGTCAGCGGGCGAGCAACTGCGGGAAGGCGCGGTGCACGGGGAGGGCGACGACGACGGTCAGCACGACCTTGACCAGGTCGCCTGGCAGGTAACCCACCGCGAGGGTGGCCGCAGTGGACAGACCGAGCCCGCCGTTGAAGGCCATCCCCGGGATCCCACCCGCGTAGACGACGACGATCCCACCCAGCAGTGCGCCGACGACGACACCCACCCGGGGGTGTCGCGATCGCACACCCCACCGGCTGCAGGCGCCGACGACGAGGGCGGCGAACGGGTAGCTCAGCAGGAAGCCCGCGCTGGCCCCCGCCAGCACGCCGAGACCCCCGGCACCGCTCGCGAACACCGGGACCCCCGCCAGGCCCACGACGAGGTAGACCAGCGCGGCCAGGAACCCGCGCCAGGGGCCGAGCACCGCCCCGCAGAGCATGATCCCGAGCGTCTGCAGCGTGATCGGCACGTTCAGGACGCCGATCGGCACCCCGGGGGTGAGTGCCAGCGCACCCACCAGAGCGGCGAAGACCGCGACGAGCGCGAGGTCCGTGCCGCGCCCGTGTGGTCGCCGCATCCCGGAGCCGTCCTCACGTCCGCTCACCTCACCGCGCCCCGGGTGGATGTCTCGGGCGGCACGCAGCGCTGGGGGCCGGGCGGGGAGGGGCATGAGCACGAAGGTAGCGGACGGTTCTGGCGCACGGGATGGACGAACCGGGGACGTAGAATCGCAACCGTCACCCGTCGTCCTGCGAGAGTTGAGAGCTTCCCCTGTGATCGTCGCGTCCGACATCGAACTGCGCGCCGGGGCCCGGCTCCTCATGGAAAACGTGAATTTCCGGGTGGCGGCCGGGGACCGTATCGGCCTGGTCGGTCGTAATGGCGCGGGTAAGACCACCTTGACGAAGGTCCTCGCCGGCGAGGCCCAGCCCGCCTCGGGAACGGTCACCCGCTCGGGTGAGATCGGTTACCTGCCCCAGGACCCGCGCGCGGGCGACCCGGAGATGCTGGCCCGCGACCGGATCCTGGCGGCCCGCGGTCTGGACGACATCATCACCAAGCTGCGCAAGGCCGAGGTCGACATGGCCAGTGACGTGGACAAGATCCGGGACCGGGCCATGGACCGCTACACCAAGCTCGATGCCCGTTTCGTGGCGCTGGGCGGGTACACGGCCGAGAGTGAGGCCGCGCGCATCTGCGCCAACCTCAACCTGCCGGAGCGCATCCTGGAGCAGCAGCTCAAGACGCTGTCGGGTGGACAGCGTCGTCGCGTCGAGCTGGCCCGGATCCTGTTCTCCGACAGCGAGACGTTGTTGCTGGACGAACCGACGAACCACCTCGACGCCGACTCCATCAGTTGGCTGCGAGAGCACCTCAAGAACTACGCCGGTGGGCTCATCGTCATCAGCCACGACGTCGAGCTGCTCGAGGTCGTCGTCAACCGGGTGTTCCACCTCGACGCCAACCGTGCGGCCATCGACCTCTACAACGTGGGTTGGAAGAACTACCTCAAACAGCGCGAGACGGACGAGAAGCGCCGTCAGCGCGAGCGGGCCAACGCCGAGAAGAAGGCCGGGACGTTGCTGGCCCAGGCCGACAAGATGCGCGCGAAGGCGACCAAGGCCGTGGCCGCGCAGAACATGGCCAAGCGCGCGGAACGGTTGCTGGACGGCCTGGAGGAGGTCCGGGTCCAGGACAAGGTCGCGAAGCTGCGCTTCCCCAAACCTGCTCCCTGCGGGAAGACCCCGCTGATGGCGGAGGGGTTGTCGAAGTCCTACGGGTCGCTGGAGATCTTCACGTCCGTGGACCTGGCGATCGACCGCGGCAGCCGCGTGGTCATCCTCGGTCTCAACGGTGCCGGCAAGACGACGCTGCTGCGCATGCTGGGTGGGGTGGAGAAGCCCGACAGCGGTGAGATCGTCGGTGGGCACGGTGTCAAGGTCGGCTACTACGCACAGGAGCACGAGACGCTGGATCACGAGCGCACCGTCCTGGAGAACATGCGCTCGGCGTCACCGGACCTCGACGACACCCGCGTACGCACCGTGTTGGGCTCCTTCCTGTTCTCCGGTGACGACGTCGACAAGCCTGCCGGGGTCCTCTCGGGCGGGGAGAAGACGCGCCTCGCCCTGGCAACGCTGGTCGTCTCCAGTGCGAACGTCCTGCTGCTCGACGAACCGACGAACAACCTCGACCCGGCGTCGCGGGCGGAGATTCTCGACGCGCTCAAGCACTACGAGGGGGCAGTCGTGCTGGTGACGCACGACGAGGGGGCCGTCGAGGCGCTCGGACCGGAGCGCGTGGTCCTGCTCCCGGACGGCGTCGAGGATCTGTGGAACCCCGGATACGCCGAATTGGTGTCCTTGGCCTGACCTGTTCGTGCCGCTCTGAGGTAACGCTGCGGTCACGTCTGCTCCTCATGAGCACCAGTCTGCCCCGTTCGACTGGCCGACGACGCTCCACATGGTGACCATGGAGCAGGTCTTCGACGACGGAGGAGGTCGGGGTGGCCGAGACGATCAAGCGTGGAACCCGGTTGAGCGGTTCCGAACGCGAGCAGCTCGCCGAGGAGCTGTCCAAGGGGTACGGGGAGGGCAAGAGCATCAGGGCGCTTGCTGAGGAGTCCGGACGTTCCTACGGTTTCGTGCA
>JBPBQU010000612.1:0-3741 GCA_050955085.1 Janthinobacterium lividum
ACAGCACCTCGGGTGCGGCGGCCAGCAGGGCCGCCAGGTGGACGCGGGAACGCTGGCCCCCGGACAACGTCTCCAGGGTGCGGTCCCGGGCCACGTCCACCAGGCCCAGCCCGGCGAGGGACTGCTCGACCCGGGCCTGCGCCGCGTACCCGCCGCGCAGCTCGAAGGCCGTCCGCACCACGTCGTACTCGGCGAGCACCGCGTCGAGGTCCGCGCCGGGCCGCGCCATCTGTGCCTCCAGCTCACGCTGACGGCTCTCCAGGGCGCGCACCTCGGCCAGTGCCGCGTCCACCACCTGCGCCACGCTCTGCCCCGGAGGAGCGGTGATGTCCTGCGCCAGATAGCCGACACCGCCCTCGGCGGTCGTGACGACCCGGCCCTCGTCGGGGGTCTCGACCCCGGCGAGCAGGCGCAGCAGGGTCGACTTGCCCGTCCCGTTCTCACCGATGATCCCCGTCACGGTGTCCGGGGTGAACTCCGCGGTGACGGAATCGAGGACCAGCACGTGGTCGTAGGACATGCTCACCCCGTTCAGGGCGAGACTCGTGGTCGGGACGGGATCAGGATCCGTGCTCATGGGGCTCCTCCAGGACGAACATCGAGGAACCCCCCGATGGTGCGCGCTGGGGCCGGTGTTGGCAACCGCGCCACCCCCGCGTACGCCGTAGCATCGCGCCGGTGAGCACCGAGGCCCTCCCCGCCCAGCCGCTGCCGAGGACGCCCGCGTCGCAGCAGGGGGTGGATGCGCGCGGGATCTCCGCGTTCCTGGCGGCCCTGGAGGCCGCGCCCGGCATCGAAATGCACAGCCTGCAGGTGTTGCGCCACGGTGCCGTGGTGGCGGAGGGTTGGTGGAACCCCTACTCAGCCGAGCGCCCGCACCTGCTCTACTCCCTCAGCAAGAGTTTCACCGCGACCGCGCTGGGTTTCGCCGTCGCCGAGGGGCTCGTCGACCTCGATGCGAGCGTCCTGTCCTACTTCCCGGAACTCGACGGCGACGTCACCGACGAGCGTTCCCGCCGGATCCTGGTCCGCCACGTCGCGGCCATGGCCAGCGGCCACCGCGACGAGACGCTCGGCGCGGCAGCGTCGGACCCGACGGGGGAGCTCGTCCGCGGTTTCCTGCGGTTGCCCCCCGAGGAGGAACCCGGTTCGTTCTTCGCCTACAACCAGCCCTGCACGTACTCGATCGCCGCGATCGTGCAGCGCCGCACGGGCAGCACGTTGACGCAGTACCTGCGCCCGCGGTTGTTCGACCCGCTGGGAATCGGTGAGGTCGCCTGGACCGCTGACGCCACGGGTCGCGAGTTGGGGTTCTCCGGGTTGCACGCCCCGACCGAGGCCGTCGCCCGCCTCGGTCAGCTCTACCTGCAACGTGGGGAGTGGAACGGTCGGCAGGTGCTGTCCCCGGAGTGGGTCGCCGAAGCCACCCGGGTGCACGTCGCGAACCCGGACCGGGCCGACCCGGACTGGCAGCAGGGGTACTGCTTGCAGTTCTGGAGGTCCCGGCACGGTTACCGTGGCGACGGGGCCTACGGGCAGTTCTGCCTCGTGCTTCCCGAACAGGACGCCGTCGTCGCCATCACGTGTCAGACCCCGGACATGCAGGGGGTGCTCGACGCGGTGTGGGCACATCTGCTGCCGGCGTTGTCCGATCCGCAGCTCGGAGACGATGTCGGGGCGGGTGAGGACGCTCTCGCGCTGGAACTCGCCGGGTTGGCCCTCCCGCCCCTGCCCGACGACGGATCAGCTGCCCCGCAGGGTGTCTTTCGAGCGGCCACCGGAAGTGAACCGGAGTCCCTCACCGAGGTGCGCTTCGAGGGGGACGAGGTCGTGCTCTTCGATTCCGGAGCCGAACTGCGCGCCGTCGTGGGGCGTTCGGGCTGGATCGGCACGGGTGCGCTCACGGTGAGCGGTGGCGTGAGCGGTTCCGTGACCGGTTTCTCGGTGGACGTCGTGTTCGTCGAGACCCCGCACCGGTTGCACCTGACCTTCATCGCAGGGACGGACGAGTTCAGTGGGCGGTGGGAGACCGCGCCGCTGGGTGCCCCGGCCCTGCGCGAGCTGCGGATGCCGCGCGCGTGAGCGGGATCTGGTTCCGCTACCTCTCCGGCCTCGACATCGACGAACTCGCCCTCACCCGAGGTGAGATCGTCGCGGCCATCGAGCAGGTCGTCGCCGCCCACGGCCGGGGTGAGACGGTCTTCGAACCCCGCGTCCACCTCGTCCCGGACAACGGTGGCATCGGGCACTTCAACGTCTTGCGTGGGCACGTCTCCACCCTCGGTGAACACGGGGTCTCGGGGGTCAAGGTCGTCGGTGACTTCGTCCCCAACTACACGCTGGGCCTGCCCAGCGAGATCGCGATGGCGACCCTGTTCGACCCCACGACGGGGGTTCCGCTGGCCATCCTCGACGCCACCCTCATCACCGAGCAGCGCACCGGTGCGATGACGGCTGTGGGTGCCCGTCATCTCGCCCGCGAGGACTCCAAGGTGCTCGGGCACATCGGCGCGCGCGGTACGGCGTTCTCCAACGTCACCATGCTCGACGAACTCTTCGACTTCGACGAGATCCGGGTGACCTCGCGCCGCGAGGAGTCCCGGGAGGCGTTCGGCGAGGAACTTCGCGCCGCGATCGACACGCCCGTCCGGGTGGTCGCCACGGCCGAGGAGGCGCTGGAGGGGGCCGACATCATGGTCGAGGCCTCGCGACTCGACGTGGCGACACCGTTGCTGCGTACCGAGTGGATTCGACCGGGCACGTTCGTCGTCCCCTACGGCACGATCAGCGCGGTCGAGCTCGACCTGCTCGACGTCATGGACAAGGTCGTCGTCGACGACTGGCGCGAGGCCCGTTCGGGCCGGTTCGGGGCGTTGCGCGAACACGTCGACACCGGTCGCCTCAGCGAAACCACCCTGCACGCGCAGTTGGGTGAGATCGTCAGTGGTGCGAAACCCGGGCGGGAGTCGCAGGAGGAGCGGATCCTGTTGTGGCACCGCGGGTTGTCGATTCTCGACGTCGCGCTCGCACACCTGATCCTGCGCCGGGCGGAGGCCGCCGAGGTCGGCACGATGCTGCGGTTGCGTTGACGTGACCGCGCGGGAAACCCTCGTTCTGCACGACGCCGCCGACCTCGACCGCCCGGTCCTCCTCGCGCTCGCGCACGGGCGCGTCGACCTCGAACTCGGTCCCGACCTGTTGCTCGGGCTCGAACGGTCGCGGGCCGCTCTGCTGGCCGGGTTGACGTCCGCCGGGCCCGTCTACGGCGTGACGACGGGTATGGGGGCGATGGCCGGGATCACCCTGGACGCACACGCCCGCACCCGACACCAGGCGCAGCTGGTCCTCGGACGGGCCGTCGGTTCGCCACCCTGGTTGAGTGCCGTGGAGACCCGCGCGCTGCTCGCCGTACGCCTGCGTACCTTTCTGCACCCCGAGGCGGGAGTGTCACCCGACCTGTGCCGTCGATTGGTCCAGATGCTGGACGCGGACGTCCTCCCGTGCGTGCCCGCCCGTGGCAACGGTGCGGCGGGGGAGATCATCCCGCTCGCGCACGCCGGTGCCGTCGTCCTCGGCGGTGACCAGACCCTCACCGGGAACTCGCTGCCGCCCTTCGCCTTCGGGGCCAAGGAGGGGGTCGCGTTCCTGGAGGGGGTTCCCGGTGCGACCGCACTGGCGATGGTGCGTGCCGAGGAGGCCGGGGTGGTGCTCGAGCAGAGCGCGTGCGTGCTCGCCGCGGCG
>JBPBQU010000613.1:0-3702 GCA_050955085.1 Janthinobacterium lividum
GACCGCGGCGGCCGGGCCGGTGAGGGTTGCGCCGGCGACGAGCGCAGCAGCGGTGACGGCGAGGGTGCCGGACAGCCGGCGGAGAAGTGTTGGCATGAGCTGCACTCAACCAGTCGCGCAGTGTTACAGGTTCTGGTCGTGAGATGTTCCACACCGAAAGTGCTCAACCAGGCACTCAGAGTGAACAGCAGGCGGAGTTGCCTGTGGACCTAGCCCACACCGGCCCCGACGGGATGGTGCGTCCCCGTCCCCGTCCCCTCGTGGACGACGATGCGCCCCTTACCGGCCCGTTTCGCCCGGTATATCGCCCCGTCCGCGTCCCGCAGCAACTGCTCGGGTGTGTCCCCCTCGGTGCAGGAGCGCACGCCGATGCTCGCGCCGATCTCCGCGCGCGAGCCATCGAGCGTGATGGGTTCGCGCAGTGCCGCGAGCACCCGTCGTCCGATGGTCACGAGGTCGGGGTCTCCGGAGACCTGCGGACACACGATGGCGAACTCGTCACCACCGAGGCGGGCCACCGTGTCCCCGGGCCGCACGCACTGGCGCAGGATCGCGGAGACCTCCACCAGGAGTTGGTCGCCCGCCGCGTGGCCGGCGGTGTCGTTCACGGCCTTGAAGCCGTCGAGGTCGATGTAGAGCAACCCCACCCGGCCACCGTCGCGGCAGGCCGCCGCCACGGCGTGCGCGAGCCGGTCGGTGAACAGCGTGCGGTTGGGCAGGCCGGTCAACGGGTCGTGCAGCGCCTGCTGGATGAGCTGGCGCTCGGCGCTCTTGCGCGCGGTGACGTCCTCCACCAGGCAGAGCAGCGCCGGTTCGCCCCCGGGGTGCACGACCGTGCCCGCCACCTCACCCTCGAGCACCCGCCCGTCGGCATGCTCGAAGGAACACTCCAGTGACAGTTCACCTCCCGGGACGTCCAGGACACCTGCGATCGCGGCCGAGACCTCCTCGACGCAGTCCACCGTGACCAGACCCAGGAACATGGACCCGACGAGCTCGTCCTCCGCGCGACCCGTGAACCGCTTCATGGACCGGTTGACACGCAACACCTTTCCCGCGTCCGTTCCGGTCAGAGAAACCATGACGGTACCGATGGGGGCCTTGTCGAAGGCGACCCGGAACAGTTCCTCGGAACTCTCCAGCTCGCGCTCGGCGGCGAGGCGTGCGGTGATGTCGGTCGCCATCTCGATGAAACCGATCAGTTCCCCAGCAGAGTCCCGGATGGGAGACGTGGTCAGGCTGACCTGCAGTGTGCTGCCGTCGCGGCGGACGTAGGTCCGCTGCTCCGTCGCCGGGCCCTGCGAGCGAAGATCGGCGTCGAGGTAGCTGACCTCGTCGGGGTCATGCACGACGGAGACGTCCCGTCCGAGCATCTCCTCGGGGTGATGACCGAGCATCCGCTGGGCACCCTCGTTGAAGACCGTGATGACGCCGCTCGGGTTCACCGCGATGATCGAGTGTTCGGTAGCCGCGTCGAGCACGTTGAGGAGCAGATCGTGGGCATCGGCGACCTCGGCCGCCGCTCGCCGCACCTGCGAGACGTCGTGAAAGGCCGCGACCACACCCCCGCTCCAGGAAGCCCCCCGTTCCTTCGGCAACGGGTGGGCGCTCACGGTGACCAGACAACCCTTCGGCATGGTCGGCGTCGCGAGCAGCATGTCGACATCGACGACGGACTCCCCGGCCAGCGCCCGCGCGATGGGAAGGTCGGCCTCGGCGATGCGGGTTCCGTCCGGGTAGCGAAAACCCTGATCCCCGTCTCGCCAGTGCGATGGTGAGTCGGGCAGCGCCCCGAGCAACACCTCGGCCGCGCTGTTGCGCAGCAACCTGCTGCCGTCCTCGCGGAAGACGCACACCGCGTCACTGATCGAACCGAAGACGACGTTCAGCAGGTCGGCCTGCGCTGCCGCGTCGGCGTGCGCGGTCTCGGCCCGGCGGGCGTTGGCCACGTTCTCGTCGCGGAACAGCGCGAGAACCAGCGTCACCAGGCCGAGGGTTCCGATGAACGCTGCCGCAGCCAGGGCCTGCTCGGTGGGGGGTAGCGCGACCCACGGCCCGCGCCCGGCCCAGGTCGAGGCATCCACCATGGAGGCGCTGAGGACGACGTGGACGGTCGCCGCCGTGGTGGTGCACCGCAACGCCGTCCAGACCGCGACCGGCAGGACGGTGAAGGCGATCGCCACCCCCGGCAGCCACCAGAACGCCACCCAGTAGAGGGCGAGGCACACCAGGAGCAACGCCATCCGCTCCGTGCGGGTCGCCGCGGCACCCGGAGCGTCCGGACGACGCTCGGCCATGCGCAGGACGACGGCGAGCACGACGAACGTGCTCACGGTCGTGCGCAGCACCCATTGCACCCCCAGAAGCAGGGGCGACACGTCCGCCATGAGATGGAAGCCGAACAGCGCGAACGGCAACGACCCGAAGGCGCCGGCGGCGGAGGCCAACGCAAGGGTGCGCAGGTGCGCAGGGGTCGAGAGTTGCATCACAGCCTGCAACCCGCGGTAGGTCCACGCCCCCGCGGAGGCCTGCACAGCGGCTGCGACAGCGAGGAGGAGGGACGCGGAAACCGGCGTCCCGGCGACGACCCGCACACCGCCCGACAACCCCGCGAGCAACAACGCATCGATGATGCGGTTGAGCCGACCCGGGGCCCGGGACAACCAGAGCAACCCGACCGCAGCGGCGGGCCAGAAGATCGCGAGGTTCCCGCCGTCCACCTGAACGCTGCGCCCGATGATCGTCGCGACCAGGAAGAGGACTGCGAAGACGACCCGGCGGCGCCACAGGCTCTCCCGCAGCGCCCGGGGCTCACCGGGCGCGGGGAGCAGGGGCTCAACCGTCCGCACCACCGTCCACCTCCTGGAATCGGAACCCAAGACCCGCCCGGTTCTGGACGGGCCTCGGGATCTGATCGGCCGGTGGGGTGATCTTCTTGAGGGGGCATCGAATGCCGCCCGGCAGGGCTGCGCGGGGCTCAGGTCCGGTCAGGCCTTGGTGGAGAAGGCCGCGTCGAACGCGGCGGCCGGGGGTTGGATGAGCTCGCCGAGACGGCGCACGAAAGCCAGTGCATCCGGTGCACCGCGCAACCGGTCGACGCCGGCGTCCTCCCACTCCACGCTCGTCGGGCCCTGGTAGCCGATGACGTTCAGCTGGCGGAAGATCGCCTCCCAGGGCACGTCACCGTGCCCCACGGACACGAAGTCCCAGCCGCGCCGGGAATCGGCCCACGGGAGATGCGAACCGAGGCGGCCGGCGCGGCCGTCCAGCTGCTTCTTCGAGTCCTTGCAGTGCACGTGGTAGATCCGGTCCGCGAAGTCACGCAGGAACCCGACGAAGTCCAGGTCCTGCCAGACGAAGTGGCTCGGGTCGAAGTTCAGCCCGAACGCCTCGCGGTGGCCGATGGCCGCCATGGCCCGTTGAGTCGTCCAGTAGTCGTAGGCGATCTCGGAGGGGTGCACCTCGTGGGCGAATCTCACCCCGACCTCGTCGAAGACGTCGAGGATCGGATTCCACCGGTCCGCGAAGTCCTGGTACCCCGCCTCGATCATCGAGTCGGGCGTGGGCGGGAACATTGCCACGGTGTGCCAGATCGAGGAACCGGTGAAACCCGTGACGGTCTTCACGCCGAGCCTGGCGGCCGTCCGGGCGGTGTCCTTCACGTACTCCGCAGCGCGCTGACGCACCCCCTCGGGGTCGCCG
>JBPBQU010000614.1:0-3700 GCA_050955085.1 Janthinobacterium lividum
TGCTTGCGGCCGGGGTCATCGACCCGGTCAAGGTCACCCGTTCCGCGCTGCGCAATGCGGCATCCATCGCGTCGATGGTGCTCACCACGGACACTCTCGTCGTGGAGAAGAAGGAAGAGGAGCCCGCTGCGGCGGCTCACGGTCATGGTCACGGCCACTGATCTGAAAGCGTGAACGACGAAGGCCCGGTCCCCTCGCGGGGCCGGGCCTTTCTCGTCGCACGTCATCGTGCGCCGCATCCATCGCCTAGCGAGGCTCGGCGGTGCTCAGCTGGCGACACGCATTCCGCGACGACGCTCGGTGGTGTAGATCGCCTCGCGGTCATCCTCGGTGAGGCCGCCCCAGACGCCGTAGGGCTCGCGGACCTTCAGTGCGTGCTTGCGGCACTGCTCGATCACGGGGCAGCCTGCGCAGACGGCCTGGGCGGCGGCGTCGCGATTGCGGCGGGCGGGACCGCGCTCGCCTTCGGGGTGGAAGAAGAGGTTCGGGTCGACCTCGCGGCAGTCGCCATCGAGCTGCCACTCCCAGATGTCGGCGACGGGACCGGGGAGGCGGGAAATTTCAGCCATGGTGCGCTCCTTGCAAAAGGGTGTCACGACCGCCCCGGAGCTGGAGCGGATCTTCCTGACACCTGAAGGTACAACCGCGCCAGAGGTTGTTCAAGGCCCGGCGGGAACGATCTCGGCGAGACCTGGGTCACGGTCACTGGGCGCCCCCGACAGGGAACTGACCTGCACGCGACCAACACGTGAACAACTTCGGTCGATCACCGAGGCGCCCAGACTCCCGCTGGGCCTCAACGGGTGCAGACCGGGCGCGGGGTGGGACAGAGATCCGCCGGGAACGCGCGAGTGGCGGTGTACGCCCGGGGTTGGGAGGATCGCGGCGTGACCTCAGCCCAGGGAGCCGCCGTACCGCCGGTCCCGCGCATGACGCTCACGGTCGCTGCGGTGGCGCGCCGACTGGGCGTCGCCCCCGCCACCCTGCGCACCTGGGACCGTCGCTACGGTCTCGGCCCCTCGGAGCACACCGCGGGAGCGCACCGCCGCTACTCCTCCAGCGACCTCGCCCGCCTCGTGGTCATGCGTCGGCTGACCCTCGAGGGTGCCGCCCCCGCGGAGGCGGCCGCGATCGCCGCGACGTCGGCCGTGGGGGACGGGGGCTTCGCCCTCGCCAGCGTCTCCACGATCCCCGCGTCCGTCATCGAGGCCGCGGTCACCGACGCGGCGGCGGCCATCGCCACCGACGCGACCATCGCCACCGACGCGACCATCGCCGGCCGGGGGTTCTTCGCGGACGAGGGCCTTCCCATGCCGTGGGAGAGGCCGGGGGCCGCTCTCGCGCAGCCGCCGCGCTCCGTGGCCGTTCTTTCCGACCCCCTTCGTGAGCTCCTGCCTGCGGTCCTGCTGCCGGATGTCGTCACGCCCGAACTCACCGGCCCCGAACTGCCCGGCCCCGAGGTCACCGACCCTGAACTCGATGAGTCCGAGGACGTGGAGGAACGAGGCGATCGCGCCGCCGATCGCCGGGGGTCGGCGGACTGGGCCGTGCAGAGCCTCGCCGACCGTTTCGCGGAAGAGGTGCACACCCGGGGAGCCGCCGCGGCGTGGGACGAGGTGCTCGGGCCGGCCCTGGCGACGCGGGACGCGGCGATGCACGAAGCCGTTGCTCGTGCCCTCGCCACCCTCCCGCTGGCCGGTGGTGAGCGTTCCGTACTGCTGGCGGGCGTCGATTTCGAACCCCGGGGGCCGCTGCTGCTGGCCGCTGCGGCCGCGCTCGCCGAGCGTGGGGCCGGCGCTCGCGCCATCGGGGACGGTGTACCGCTGCCCGTGCTCGCGGCCGCGGTGCGCCGCGCCCGACCCCCGGCCGTGCTGGTGCATGCCGAGGCGGTGACGAGCGCGCTGGACGTGGCAGCCCTCACCGCCCTGTTGCGCGTCCGGCCCACCCCGCTGGTGGTGCTCGCCGGGCCCGGATGGCCCGCACGGGTGCCGGGGTGCGTACTCGCCGGGACCCTCGCCGCGGCGGTCTCCTGCTGCGCCGAGGCCGTGCTGGCCTGACACCCGACCAGCAGTCCGAGGGCATCGCACCTGATCTGCTGCTGGGTGGGTCTGCTGCTGGGGTGAGCCTGCTGCGGGGTTGCGCCGCGCTCACCTCTCAGGTACCACACCGCGCGTGCCGACAACTATTCCTGTGGCGCGCTGATGCGTGTCGCGGCGGGGCCACGGACGGACCCGCTCCACCCACAGGGAAGAGGTTCGTGGTGGCAACGGTACTGGTCTGCGATGACCTTCCGCTGGCTCGTGAGGCAATGCGAAGGATGGTCGCTGCTGTTCCGGGCGTGACCCGAGTCGTGGGTGCGAGCTCCGGCGAAGAGGCACTGACCCGCTGGCCGGTGGAAAGGCCCTCGCTCGTCATCATGGACGTGCGGATGCCCGGAATCGGCGGTGTGGAGGCAGCCCGACGGTTGCTCGCCCGCCACCCGGAGGCGAACGTCCTCATGGCGACGATGGCCGAGGACGGGGACGGGGTGGCCCGTGCGGTCGCAGCCGGCGCTCGCGGTTATCTCGTCAAGGACGTCTCTCGCGAGGAGCTGGCGACAGCCGTCCTGCAGGCGCTGCAGGACGTCTCGCGTCGGCGTGGTGGCAACCGCCAGCGTGCGGTGCTCACCGGACGGGCTCCGGTTCTCACCGAACGTGAAGGTCAGGTGCTCTCGGGTATGAGCCGCGGGCGCAGCAATGCGGAGATCGGGCGGGAACTCTTCCTGTCCGAGGACACGGTCAAGACCCACGCCCGCCGGTTGTTCCGCAAGCTCGAGGCAGCCGACCGGGCACAGGCGGTGGCTGTGGGATTCCGCTGGGGTCTCGTACGGTAGGTGGGTGAGCCCCGGGGGTGACGAGGCCGGAGGCCAGGCCGACGCCGACGCTGCAGAGCGTCTCGTGCTCGGTGCTGCCCCCGACCCCCTGGGATCGCTGCGGCCCGTCGAACCCCGTGAACCTCTCGCTGCGGACGAGGACGAAGGGGCCCGGGCTGGAGACGACGCCGTCACGGCCGGCGCGCAGGACGGTGCGGGCTACCAGGACACCCGGGACGACTCACCGGAGCCGGGTGACGACATCTCGGGGACGGTTGGTGCGCCCGGTGTAACGGGAGTGCGTAGGACCCCGATGAAGAAGGTGGATGCCGGGGGGCTCCAGGAGCTGGCGACGCGTGCCCTGTCGGGGGATCAGGGCGCCGTCGCCGAACTCCTGGCAGCGGTACGACGCCTCGTCCACCGTTACTGCCGAGCCAAACTCGGGCGACTGCCCGGAGCCGATCACGCCGCCGAGGACGCGGCACAGGAGGTCTGCATCGCCGTGTTGACGGCTCTCCCCCGCTACAAGGACACCGGGCGCCCTTTCGAGGCGTTCGTGTACCGGATCGCGGCGAACAAGGTTGCGGATGCGCAGCGGGCGACCTACCGAGCCCCGATGCCCACCGACGACATACCGGACACGGCCACGTCCGAGGCAGGCCCCGAGCAGCTCGCCCTCGAGGCCTTCGATGCCGAGACCGTCGGGCGCCTCCTCGACACCCTGCCCGCCAAGCTGCGCGAGATCCTCACGCTGCGCGTCGGCGCCGGGATGTCCGCCGAGGAGACCGGCCGTGCGCTGGACATGACGGCCGGTGCCGTGCGTGTCGCCCAGCACCGGGCGATGCAGAA
>JBPBQU010000615.1:0-3660 GCA_050955085.1 Janthinobacterium lividum
CTCAGCCACGTCGCGCTCGAAGGCTGGACGCACACCTACTCGGGCAAGGTCCGCGACCTCTACACCCCAGCCGGTGGACCCGACGGCACCGTCCTCGTCGTGGCGAGTGACCGGATCTCTGCCTACGACCATGTCCTCGCCAGCACCATCCCCGACAAGGGGCGGGTGTTGACGGCCCTGTCGCTGTGGTGGTTCGAGCAGTTCGCCGACATCGTGACGAACCACGTTCTGTCCACCGACGTTCCCGCGGCGGTGGCCGGGCGCGCCATGATCTGTCGGGAACTCGAGATGTTTCCCGTGGAGTGCGTCGCCCGGGGTTACCTCACGGGATCCGGTCTCGTGGAGTACGCCGCCGACGGCACGGTGTGCGGGATCCCGCTGCCAGCCGGGCTCGTCGACGGGTCCCGCCTCGCGTCGCCGATCTTCACCCCGGCGACCAAGGCCGATCTCGGCGAGCATGACGAGAACGTCAGTTTCGACCACCTCGTCGCGAGCATCGGGGCCGAGGCCGCCGAGGAACTGCGGGAGGTGACGATCGCGGTCTACTCCCGGGCCGAGGAGATCGCCCGAGGTCGGGGGATTCTGCTGGCGGACACCAAGTTCGAGTTCGGTCGCGCCAACGGCGTCACCGTCCTCGGCGACGAGGTCCTCACCCCCGACTCGTCGCGGTTCTGGCCCGCGCAGACGTGGGAACCCGGCCGCGCCCAGCCCAGTTTCGACAAGCAGTTCGTCCGTGACTGGTTGACGTCGTCCGCGTCGGGCTGGGACCGTCACGGCACCCAGGCCCCGCCCGCGCTGCCGGGCGAGGTCGTGGAGAAGACCCGGGAGCGTTACGTCGAGGCCTATGAGCGCCTGACAGGTCAGGCCTTTCCCGCCTGACGCACTCGCTCACCCGCAACGCCTGACGCGCAGCGGGAGAACTCGATTCTCAGGCCTGACGGGCCGGGGGTACCGATGTGGCCTCGGCGAACTTCGCCTGGCGCACGCCGTGGCGATTGATGAGTCCGCCGGCGACGACCGCGACGAGCACCAGGGCGAGCGCCGCACCCAGGAAGGCGGCGTGGTAACCCTGCAGGACGGCCAGGTCGGGGGTTCGCGTGGAGCCGCTGACGACGTCGGCGAAGACCGTGGACAGCAGGGCCGTCCCGATGGACCCGCCGATCTGCTGGAAGGTGTTGACGCTGGCGCTGGCCGCCCCGGCGTCCTCGCGGGCGACCCCGGCGGTCGCGGTGTTCATGGCCGAGGAGATGACCAGCCCCATGCCGAGACCGGTGAAGATGAAGCCCGGCAGCACGGTTCCCAGGTAGGTGCTGTCCACGTCGGTGCGCAACCACAGCAGCGGGCCGCACGCGGCCACCAGCCCACCGACCGTGATGAGCAGTTTCGGGCCCACGCGGGGCAGCAACCGGGGGGCGATCTGCGTGGCGGCCGTCATGATCGAGGCCGGCATCGCGAGGAACGACAGCCCGGTCTGCAGGGCGGAGAAACCCAGGGTGTTCTCGAGGTAGTAGGTCAGGAAGAGGAAGATCCCGAACATCGCGATCCCGACGAGGCCGATCGCGACGAGGGCACCCCCGCGGTCGCGGTCACGGACGATCCGCAACGGCAGCAACGGTTGTCTGACGCGGGACTCGATGAGGACGAACAATGCCACGAGGACGGCACCGGCCACGAGGCAGCCGATGGTCGTGGTGTCGGCCCATCCGGCACGCTCCGCGTTGGAGAACCCGTACACGATGCCGATCAGACCGGCCGTGATGGTGATCGCGCCGAGGACGTCGATGCGCGGACGTGGGCCGCGGACCTGTCGCGGCATGAAGAGCAGGGCACCGATCGTCCCGACCAGGGCGAACACGACGTTGACGTAGAGGCACCAGCGCCACGAGGTGTACTCGGTGAGGATCCCCCCGAGGAGCACGCCGGTGGCGGCACCCGATCCGGCGATCGCGCCGAAGATCCCGAAGGCGCGGGCGCGATCCTTCGGGTCGTGGAAGGTCGTGGTCAGCAGGGCCAGCGCGGACGGCGCGAGGAGGGCGCCGAACGCGCCCTGCAGCGTGCGGGCGGCCACGAGCTGACCGAAGGAGTCGGCGAGACCGCCGATGACGGATGCACCCGCGAAACCCAGCAGACCCACGAGGAACGTCGTCTTGCGCCCGACGAGGTCACCGATGCGCCCACCGAGCAGCAGCAGCGAACCGAAGGCGAGGGAGTACGCCGTGACGACCCACTGGCGCTGGTCGTCACCGAAGCCCAGCGAGCGTTGGGCCGAGGGGAGCGCGATGTTGACGATGGTGGCGTCCAGGACGACGGTGAGCTGGGCGATGCCGATGACGGCGAGGACCAGCCAGCGGTGGTCGCGACCGTCGACCGGAGAGGCCGACTCCGTAGCGACGGGCGCGGGGGCCGTGCCCGGCTGGGGCTTGGCGCCGAGGTCGGGTTCTGGGGGTCTGGCGGGCGTGGAGGGCATCGCATCTCCTGGTCTTCGACTGTTCTGGTGTTCGATTGTTCTGGCGTTCAGGTGTTGGGTGCCGGGGGTGGAGATGGCCGGCTGGGGAACGGGCCGACGGGAAACGGACGTGCCGCGTCCACCTGGACCAGGGTACACGGAAACGGACGACCTGCGTCCGCTTGAGCCTCCTCCGCCGCCGGGCCTGGGTACCCTCGCATCATGAGCACGATCGTCCCCGACCGCCCGTTGCGTGCCGATGCTGCGCGCAACCGGGGCCTGGTCATCGACGCGGCCCGGCAATTGTTCGCCGAACGTGGGTTGGAGGTGACGCTGCACGACGTCGCCGAAGCGGCGGGCGTGGGGGTCGGGACGGTCTATCGCAGGTTCCCGGACAAGGAGGCCCTGCTCGGTGCGCTCGTCGAGGCCAAGTACGTGGGGCTCATCGAGCTGGCGCAACGCTGCGCCCAGCTGGTGGACTCCCGGGAGGCGTTGCGCACCTACCTTCTCGGCGCGCTGGAACTTCGCGCCGGTGACAAGGCGTTGTCCGACGTCGTCATGCGGGCCGCTCCCGCCACCGCGGGTGTGCTCCTGCAACGCGCGGACCTCGGCGCGGCCGTGGACTCCCTCATCGAGCGAGCCCGGACCGACGGCGTGGTGCGGGAGGGTTTCGGTACCGCTGACGTCCCCGTGTTCTCGACGATGCTGGGCGCAGTGGCCGACCGGGTCCGGGGTGGTGATCCCTCCGCGTGGCGGCGTTACGCGGTGCTGCTCGTCGATGCCGTCTGCCCCCCCGAGGACGATGAGGGTGCAGCGTTGTTGGGTTCCCCGGCGCGGCTACCCCTTCCTGGTCGCTGAGTCGACAGGTCTAGGCCATCCAGGCAGAAGTGGAGGCCGACCCCTGTGGCGGACGGTGCCCGCTGCCGATGGGCAGTTCAGACGAATTGAGCTGAAGTCGGCTCGTGGTGACCGTGAACGGGTGTCGAGGAGCACGATGAAGACCGTCCTGACGATCGAGACGACCGTACCGATCAGTACCCATGAGCTGAACGGGTTCCTGACCGGGATCGCCGAGCGACTGCCCGGTTGCTTCGTGTCCCAGGGGCCCAGCACGCGGGGCCGCCTCACGGTGACGATCCTGTCGAGCGTCGCCGTGGGACTCGAGATCGCGGAAGAGGTCCTCGACACCCTGCCGCACCTGTCCGATTCGATCG
>JBPBQU010000616.1:0-3627 GCA_050955085.1 Janthinobacterium lividum
CTCGTCCGCGGGCTGACGTCGCGATTGGGTTGCTACGCCCTCCCTCGGTTACCCTGGGGACGGCCTCGACGCTGGTGAGTGCCGCCACCCCCAGGATTGTCCTGCGTGATCGTTCTTGCGTGATCGTCTTGCGTGATCGTTCTGGCGGGATCGGTTTGGGTGGTGGCGACGACCACGGGCGGCGGGGCC
Organism: Janthinobacterium lividum; assembly: GCA_050955085.1. Classification (GTDB taxonomy): domain Bacteria; phylum Actinomycetota; class Actinomycetes; order Actinomycetales; family Kineococcaceae; genus Kineococcus. Next base: position 190 of record JBPBQU010000616.1, read on the forward strand.
GTGTGATGTCCGTCGTCACGCCGGTCATCCCCTCGCACATCGTGGGGTCTGACGGGCTGTGAGCAGGACGGGTTGGGACGAGGAGCAGGGAAGAAGGCGGCAAGTGGTGAAGGTGCAGGAGGGTCGGCTCGACCCGAACGCTCCGTTGGTGCTGTCCACCCACGAGCTGGGACGACGCCCCGGGTCGATGCGGACGTTGAAGCGCACCGTGCCGGCCCCCGCCGATCTCGGGATCGCCGTCATCGGCGTCCCCGAGGGCACCGATCTCGAGCTGGACCTGCGGTTGGAGGCGGTCATGGAGGGTGTGCTGGTCTCCGGCACCGTCCACGGCCGGGCGGTGGGCGAGTGCATCCGGTGCCTCACCGAGGTGGAGCAGGACATCGACGTCACCGTGCAGGAACTCTTCGCCTACCCGGGGAAGACTCCTGCCGAGGTGGCCGACGACGAGGACGAGATCCGCGAGGTCGCCCCCGGTGAGCTCGTCGACCTCGAACCGGCGGTGCGTGACGCCGTCGTCCTGGAGCTCCCGTTCCAACCCGAGTGCGATGGCCCGTGCCAGCAGGACTACGAGATCGGGGTGTCCGACGTGGGCCTCCCGGGCTCCGATGCCCCCGAAGAACCGGCGGACCCGCGGTGGGCCGCCCTACAGGGTCTGCTCGAGCAGCAGCCCGACCAGACCTCGTCCGAGACGAGAGAGAAGAGCTGATCGTGGCCGTTCCGAAGCGGAAGATGTCCCGCAGCAACACCCGTTCGCGCCGCTCGCAGTGGAAGGCGTACGAGGAGACGTTGACCACGACCGTCGAGCGCGGCCAGATCGCGTACTCGCGTCCGCACACCGCCCGCGTCGTCACGGACTCCGCCGGCACCCCGCTGTACCTGGAGTACAAGGGCCGCAAGGTCAAGGACCTCTGAGCTGACCGCTCACAGCACCCCCGCCACCAAGCCGGGCGACGTCCGCGACGTCGTCCGGCTTGAGGTCGCTCTGGGGGTGGACATCACCCCTGAGCTCCTCGCGCTCGCACTCACCCACCGCTCCTACGCCTACGAGCACGGCGGGTTGCCGACCAACGAGCGCCTCGAGTTCCTCGGGGACAGTGTTCTCGGCTTGGTCGTGACCGATGAGCTCTACCACCGCCACCCGGAGGTGTCCGAGGGCAGGTTGGCCAAGTTACGAGCTGCGGTCGTGAACGCCCGGGCACTGGCCGAGATGGCCCGCGAGCTCGATCTCGGAGCCTTCGTGCGTCTGGGCAAGGGTGAGGAGACGACCGGGGGGCGGGACAAGTCCTCCATTCTGGCCGACACCATGGAGGCCGTCATCGGGGCGGCCTATCTCTCCGCCGGGATCGAGGGGGCGCGCGAGTTCGTGCTGCGCCTCACGGCGTCGGTGATGGACTCCTCGGAACGTCTGGGTGCGGGCACCGACTGGAAGACCGTCCTGCAGGAGCTCACCGCCGCGACCGGCCTCGGCGTGCCCTCCTATGCGATCACCGACTCGGGCCCCGACCACGCGAAGTCGTTCACCGCGGACGCGCTCGTGAGCGGCACCGCGATGGGCCACGGGGAGGGACGCAGCAAGAAGGAAGCCGAGCAGAAGGCCGCGGCTGCGGCCGTGACCGCGGTGCAGGACGCCACGGCGGCGGCTACCGCGCGTGCCGGGTCGTCGCGTTCCGGCAGCTCCCGCTAGCCCACCCGACGATGCCGGAGCTGCCCGAGGTCGAGGTCGTGCGCCGTGGTCTCACCGACTGGGTGGTGGGGCGTCGGGTGGCGCAGGCGCAGTTCCTGCATCCGCGGGTCATCCGCCGACAGCTGGCGGGACCGCTCGACGCGACCGCCCGCACCGAGGGCCTGGTGTTCGCCGACGCCGTCCGGCGGGGGAAGTACCTCTGGCTGCCGCTGGCGGACGCCGACGGTCAGGCCGACGACGCCATGCTCGTCCACCTCGGGATGAGCGGGCAGTTGCTCGTCGAGGAGAGCGCCGCCCCGCAGGAGAAACACCTGCGGGCGGTGTGGCGCTTTCGCGACGACGGGGGAGAGCTGCGGTTCGTCGATCAGCGCACCTTCGGGGGGATCGCCGTGGTGGCGTTGGTGGCCACGCCCGACGGTGGGCTCGGTGGGTCGGGGTGCGACCCCGGCGCGGCGTGGTCGCGATCGCTGCCGGCGCCCGTCGTGCACATCGCCCGGGACCCCCTCGACCCCGCCTTCGACGACGCCCTGTTCGCGAAACGTCTGCGGGCGAGGACGACGGGTCTCAAGCGGGCACTGCTCGACCAGACCCTGGTGTCGGGGGTGGGCAACATCTACGCCGACGAGTCGCTGTGGCGGGCGAAGCTGCACTACGCCCGCCCCACCCGGACCCTGCACCGAGCTCAGGCCGACGCGGTGCTCACCGGGTTGCGTGAGGTGATGACGGCGGCGCTGGCGGCCGGTGGGACGAGCTTCGACTCCCTCTACGTCAACGTGAACGGGGCGAGCGGTTACTTCGACCGCTCGCTCGCCGTCTACGGCCAGGTGGGACGACCATGCCCGCGGTGCGGATCACTGGTGCGCCGCGACGCCTTTATGAACCGCTCATCGTTCTCGTGCCCCAGCTGCCAGCCGGTACCGCGTTCGGCGCACTGGTAGAACCGGGTCGTCGGGGGACGTGTCCTGGGGCCGGAGATCACGAGCGGCTCCCGCTCGACGCGCTGGTTCGCTCAGGGCGCGGTGGCGAAGGCGATGACGCGTTCCAGGCTGTCGAAGGCCGCCAGCGACTGCCTGCCCTCGTCCCGCAGCGACGCCAGCGCCAGGTCGCGGCCGTCGTCGGAGGTGGCGACGGCTTCCTCCCACATGCCGCGTTCGGCAGCCCGCCAGTGCGGCCTGTCGGCGACGACGATGTCTCGGAAACCGGCCGCATCGAGGTCACCTCCAGGGTCGAGGTCGCGCAGTCGTGGCCCGAGGCGGGGATCCCCGGGCGTGGTGGGCCGCCAGGTGGTCAGGACCAGGCGTCCGCCGCTGCGCAGCACCCGGCGGAACTCGGCCATGGCGGTGGCCGGGGGGTCGGCGAACTGCACGGAATCGGTGCAGATGAGCGCGTCGGCAGTTGCGTCCGGCACGTCGGTGCTGGTCAACGTGGCGACCTGGAACGCGGCTCGCCCCTCGGGCAGGCGCCGGACGGCGATGCGGCGGGCCTCGTCCAGGGCGACGGTCGAGAAGTCGATGCCGAGAAGATCGGCGTTGCAGCGCAACGCCAGTTCGATGCCGTAACCCCCTCGACCGCAGGCGACGTCCACGAGCAGCCCGCCGGGTGCGAGGTTCAGCCCGGTGGCGATCTCACCCACAGCGTCCCAGGGCAGGACACCGGCGGATCCGAGCTCGACAGGTAACCCGAAATGACGCCGCTGGATCGCGTCCTTCACGGGGGAGGTCTCCATCTGCGCGTACCAACGGTCGAAGTAGGCG
>JBPBQU010000617.1:0-3611 GCA_050955085.1 Janthinobacterium lividum
GCCACGGGCCGTGTCGACGACCCAGCCCCCCGGGTCACCGAGCCCGTCCGGAGCGCGCCGTTCCACTGCGGTGACGGCACTACCCGTCACAATCGTGACCCCGCGTGCGGTGAGCTGCGCGACGAGGGCGTCGGGCAACCGGGCGATCCCGCCTCGGATCCCGGCGAAGACGGGTGCGGTGTCGGCGGGGCGGGCGGCGGCTGCGGCTCGCACCGCGGCCAGCAGCGAACCACCGCGGCGGGCGTGCGACCACAAGGCAGGCACGGTGGCCTGCAACGACAACCGGGTGGCGTGCCCGGCGTAGACCCCACCGAGCAGCGGTTCGACGAGGCGGTCGACGACTGCGGAGCCGACCCGGGCACTCACGTACTCGGCCACCGAGACGTCGTGCGTCAACGGGGGCGCTTCGAGCCCTTCCTCGGCGCGGACGCGTTCCACGTCGGGTGCCGCGAGCAGGCCCTCGACCTGGGCCGCGGAGCCGGGCACCCCCATCAGCGTGCCGGTGGGCAGCGGGTGCAGCTGCCCGCGCACGCGCAACGCGGCCCGGGCGGTGGCGGGGTGCACCAGATCCTCGGCGAGCCCGACCTCGCGGAGGAGGTCGAGCGCCTCGGGTCGACGGGCGAGCATCGACTCGGCCCCCAGGTCGAGGGCGAGGCCACCTACCTCCGCGCGCTGGAGCACCCCACCGCAGCGGGGACCGGCCTCGAGCACCTCGACCTCAAGGGTGGGGTCGGCCTCGATGAGGCGCCACGCGGCGCTCAACCCACTGATCCCGCCACCGACCACGACCACCCGCGCGGACCCGACGACCCGCGATCGCTCACCCACCTGACCTGTCGGGCCGCTCACGAGGCGGACTGCCAGGCGTGCACCTCGTCCACCACCCGGTGCAGGACGTCGGGGTCTGCGGACGGCGGCACCCCATGCCCCAGGTTGAAGACGTGCCCGGCGCCCGCGCGCTCTCCCTCGGCGAGGATGCGGTGCAGGTCGGCGCGCAGCACGTCCCAGGGCGCGAAGAGCAACGCCGGGTCGAGGTTGCCCTGCACGGCGACGCGACGTCCGGCACCGGCGGCCCCGCGGGCGGCCCCGACGTCGAGGGGCACCCGGAAATCGACGCCCAGGACGTCGACACCGCCGTCGACGGCGGCCATCGCGCCGAGCAGCTCCCCCGTGCCCGTCCCGAAGTGGGTGCGCGGCACGCCGAGGTCACCCACGGCCGCGAGCGCCTGCGCGGAATGCGGGGCGACGAGCGCGATGTAGTCGGTGAGCGCGACGGAGCCGACCCAGGAGTCGAAGAGCTGCACGGCCGCGGCACCGGCCAGGACCTGGGCGCGCAGGAACATGCCGGTGATCTGCGCGAGGCGGCTCGCGAGGTCGTGCCACAGCTGCGGGTCGGCGTGCATCATCGCCTTGGTGCGCAACAGGTCCCGCGAAGGTCCGCCCTCGACGAGGTAGCTGGCCAGGGTGAACGGCGCGCCCGCGAACCCGATCAGGGGGATGTCCCCGAGCTCGGCGGTCGTCTGGCGCACCGCGGTGCTGATGTGCCCCAGCGCGTCGGGGGTGAGTTCCGGCAACCGGTCGAGATCGGCGCGGGTGCGGAAGGGCTCGGCGATGACCGGACCCGTGCCGGGCACGATCTCGACGTCGACCCCGGCCGCGAGCAGCGGCACGACGATGTCGGAGAAGAAGATCGCCGCGTCGACGCCGTAACGGCGCACGGGTTGCAGCGTGATCTCGGTGACCATGTCGGGGTCGCGGCAGGCCTCCAGCATGGCCGTCCCCGAGCGCAGCTCCCGATACTCCGGCAGGGAGCGGCCGGCCTGCCTCATGAACCAGACGGGGGTGCGCGCAGGGCGCTCACCCCCGACCACCCGTCCCCGGGCGACGTGCAGGTAGGGGGACGTCTCGGCAGGCACGGCCCGATGCTCCCACGGCGCGCCGCCCGACCTGAGCGCCCCGGGTTGCTTACTGTCCGTCGCGTGACGGTCCACCGAGTCCCGGGCGAACACCCGGCGCCCCCTGTCTTCGCCGCCGCGGTGGCGGCCCTGCGCGATGTGCGGCTGCGCTCCGAGATCGTTCTCACCGAGGTCCCCGCACCAGCCCGCATCGCCCCCTTCGCGGTGTCGCTGGCGGGTGACGTCTTCGCCACCGGAAGGTCCACCGAAGGGGCCCCGGGCGGCCCCGAGGGCCAGGAACCCGACGAGCTGGCCACGGGTCGTTTCATCCTGCTCCACGACCCCTCCGCACCCCCCGAATGGGGTGGCACCTTCCGCGTGGTCACCTACGTTCGCGCCGACCTCGAGGCCGAGATGGGGACCGACCCGATGCTGGGCCAGGTCGGTTGGTCCTGGCTGGAGGAGGGCCTCGCGATGAGCGGTGCGGGTGCGAGCGAGGTCGGTGGCACCGTGACCCGCGTCCTCTCGGAGGGCTACGGGGTGCTGGCGCAGCGTCCCCCGTCCGTGGACGTCGAGCTGCGCGCCTCGTGGACCCCGCACGAGCCCCTCGACGTCACCGCCCATCTCCAAGCGTGGGGGGTTCTCGTCTGCACAGTCGCGGGACTGCCGCCGCTGCCGGCCGGCGTCACATCCCTCGGTCGCCGCACGCGCTGACGCAGCGCGATCCCCGACCCCCTCCCGCCTGCTCCGAACGGGTGAGGGCTCACTCGTCCGGGCCCCTCCCCGGCGTGCTCCGTCCGAACCGTCGTCGCAGCCGGTGAGGAGTCAATGGCTGTTGTGCGCTCAAGTTCGCGTCGGCCGGCACCGATCCATCTCCTGAAGATCGAGGCGTGCCACAGGAGGTGGGCGCCGACCGGTTCCTTGCAGGAGGACGACGGTGACTGCGCTCGTCGAACGCCCCGGGATGGCTGTGCCGTCCCGACTCGGCCGCTTTGCGGCCCTCGTAGCCGTCGCGGACCCCACGGTCCGGGAATCCGTGACGCGCACCCTGCGGATGCTGGGTGCGGTCAACGTCGATCACGCGACCAGCGTGGCGCAGGCCCGCGCGATGGCCCGTACCGGCCCGCGCGCCCTCTTCATCGCCGACGCCGGCCTGCCGGATGGTTCCGGGGCCCAGCTCGTCTCCGAGTTGCGCACCGCGGGCTGGAACCGCTGCGTCGTCCTGTCCAGCAGCGCGGACCCGTTCGCGGTTCGCGGTGCGGTCGCGGCCGGGGTGCGCTGTTACCTCGTCACGACCCGCCCCGAGGGGTCCGGGTTCGAGGGCCGCACCGGGGAGAACGGGGTCGACAGCCTGTCCGAACGCGAGATCGAGGTGCTCCAGCACGTCGCCGACGGCCGCTCCAACAAGGACACCGGTGCACTGCTGGGGCTCTCGGCGTTGACCGTCAAGAGCCACCTGGCCCGCATCGCCCGCAAGCTCGGCACGGGGGATCGCGCGGAAATGGTGGCCATCACCCTGCGAGCCGGCGTCATCCAGTGACCGATCGCGCTTCCTGATCGGCGGAACCCGCGATCGGGGGCACCAGCGATCAGGAGACACCGGTGATCAGGAGACACCGGCGATCAGGAGACACCCGTGATCAGGTGTGCCTCGTGTCGGTGACCGGCACCGCGCTCGCGCCCCGTACGGTGGTCGCCGTGGCGGACGAGGCGCAG
>JBPBQU010000618.1:0-3577 GCA_050955085.1 Janthinobacterium lividum
GAGGCCCCGTTGCTGGAGGCCAGTCGCACGGACGAGCTCGCGCGGTGGTTGGCCGGCACGCAGGACCGCGACGTGGCCCGTCCGCTGGACCGCGTCCGCCTGGTGGTGTTCGCCGGCGATCACGGGGTCCACGTTCACGGGGTCTCGCGCCATGAGGCGGACTGGACGGTGCGCCAGGTGCGTCAACTCCTCGACGGGACGCATCCCGTCGCGGCGCTGGCCGCTGTGGCGGGTGTCGAGGTCGCCGTGCATGCGGTGGGGCTCAGCGCCGAGGACGCGGCGACGGTCCCCGCGAGCGTGACGGCGCTCGCCGTCCATGGTCGTAGCGGGGACATCAGCATCGAGGACGCTCTGAGCGCGGAGGAGACCGAGACGGCCGTACGGGCGGGCGCGGCCATCGCGGACGCCGAGATCGACGCCGGTGTCGACCTGCTGCTGTTGGGTGACCTGGGTGCCGGTGCGACGACATCGGCCGCGGTGCTCGTGGCGGCCTGCCTGCGCAAGGGCGCGGTGGACGTCGTGGGCCGCGGCAGCGGGATCGACGACGACGCCTGGATGCGCAAGACGGCAGTCATCCGCGATGCGGTGCGTCGTTCGCGCAAGCTGGCGACCCGGCCGACAGCATTGCTGCAGGCCGTCTCTTCCGCCGATGTCGCTGCGGCGGTGGGGTTCCTGCTGCGCGCCGCCGCGCGCCGTACCCCCGTACTGCTCGACGGGGTCGTCGGCGCGGCCGCTGCCCTGGTGGCCTCCCGCGGGGTGCCGGGCGTGGAGAAGTGGTGGCAGATCGGCGCCGGAACGGCCGAACCCGCCCAGAAGCTGGCGGCGGAGCGGTTGAAGATGACCCCATTGCTCGAGCTCGGCGCGGGCCGCGGCGGCGGGTCCGGTGCGCTCGCGGCCCTCGGGCTGCTTCGTTGCGCGCAAGCCCTTGCGGCCGCCGACGAAGTCCTGCTCCCCCCACTGCCGGACCCCGTCGAGGCACCTATCGGGGCACCTGTCGAGGCACCCGTCGACGAACCCCGCGCGGAAGCCACCGCGGAGAACTCACAGGAACCCGATGCGGCGCAGCCGGTTCAGGTTGCCCCGGGTGCCATCACCGCGGAGCCCACCGCGGATCCACCGACGGGTCAGGAGACGAACGATCGCCCGGACGTCTAGCCACCCCGGTCTGGGCCAGCTCCGCGAACCCCGCGGCGCGAGCTGAGCGGGTACCTGCTCGAGGAGCACCCGGGCCGTCCCGGTTCCCTGCAGCCGTGGCGGTAGGTCGCCGCCCCGGCGCGGAGGGGGGCGATGGCGCGATGGGGCGCAGGTCAGGGCCGCAGTCGGCGTACGGGGTGGCGTCGAGGGACGGCAGTTCACCTCCCGCGCCGACGCTCGCTTTTCCCTGGGTAAGGTGACCGCGTGGTCCGCCTGAACCTGAGCAGCAAGTCCGTCAAGACTGTCGCGGCCGATGCGGTGATCGTCGGGCTCGTGCCGTCGACCTCACCATCGGGCCGGTCGGTGACGAACCGATCGGTCTCGGGACCGTCGGTGGGAAAAGGCGCGCGGGCAGGCGGCACACCGTTACTACTGGCTGGCGACGACCTCCCCCGCTCGACCCGCCAGGCCCTGGAGCAGGCCGTGGAAGCGTTGGGAGTCAGCGGGTCCGCCGGTTCCGTGCACCTCGTTCCGGGTGTTCCCGGCTTGGCTGCCCCGCTCGTCGCGCTCGTCGGCGTCGGGTCCGGTTCGCCCGACGCCGAGGCCTTGCGGCGGGCTGTCGGAGCGGCGGTGCGGGCACTGGCCGGACGCCGTCGGGTGGTGCTGGCGCTACCCGTCCCCGATACCGCTACGGCGGCTGCCCTGGCCGAGGGAGCGGCCCTGGGTGCCTACGCCTTCACCCGCTACCGCGAGGTCGAACGCGAACCCGTGGCCGAGGTGACGCTGCTCGTCGCCAAGCCCCGCGACAAGGCGCTACGAGCTGCCCTCGAACGAGCCCGCGTGCTGGGGGAAGCCGTCGCCGTGACGCGCGACCTGGTGAACACCGCACCAGGCGATCTGGGGCCTTCCGACCTCGCCGACGCGGCCGTCCGCCTCGCCGAGGGCACCTCGCTCACGGTCAGGGTGCTGGACGAGCAGCAGCTCGCAGCCGGCGGGTTCGGGGGCATCCTCGGTGTCGGCCAGGGTTCGGTTCGACCTCCCCGACTCGTCGTCGTCGAGTACTCCCCCGCCGCGGCCGCGGGCCATCTCGCTCTCGTGGGGAAGGGCATCACCTTCGACTCGGGGGGCCTGTCGCTGAAGCCGCCGGCCGGCATGGAGACGATGAAGAGCGACATGACCGGTGCCGCCACGGTGCTCAGCGCAGTCAAGGCGGTGTCCGACCTCGGCCTTGCCCTGAAGGTGACGGCGTGGTTGGCCATCGCCGAGAACATGCCGTCCGGGACGGCGATCCGTCCTTCCGACGTGCTCACGATGCACGGGGGGACGACGGTCGAGGTCCTCAACACCGACGCCGAGGGGCGCCTGGTGCTCGGCGACGCGCTCGTCGCGGCGTCTGCCGAGAACCCCGACCATGTGGTCGACGTGGCCACACTGACCGGCGCGCAGGTGGTCGCGTTGGGTAATCGCATTTCCGCCGTCATGGGTAATGACGAAGGATTCAGCGACGCCGTCCTCGCGGCGGCCGGGCGGGCGGGCGAGCAGTTCTGGCCCATGCCGTTGCCGATCGAGCTACGGGCGAGCCTCGACTCCTCGGTGGCAGACCTCGCCAACATCGGTGACCGGGCCGGCGGGATGCTCGTCGCGGGCCTCTTCCTCCAGGAGTTCGTCGGCTCGACGGCCGGCGGAACGCCGATCCCCTGGGCGCACCTGGACATCGCCGGTCCGGCCTTCACGACCGGCGAGGCGCACGGTTACACGCCCAAGGGCGCAACGGGCGTGGCGGTGCGCACTCTGGTGGCACTGGCGGAGGACCTCGCGTCCTCCTGAGGCCCCACTCCAGGGGCCGTTGCGGCCGTCCTTCGGAGCCCGCCCTTCGGAGTCCCGCCCTTCGGAGTCCCGTTGGTCACAGCTCAGAACCTCCTTGGTGGGGTCTCGATGCCCGTGACGGCATGGCACCCGTTGCTCTGTGCAATCGCAGCCTCACCCAGATGCGCCTGTCCAGGTCACGCGTTGAGTTCTCAATGTTCGAACACGCTTTGAACACTCTCCTGCCGTGCACTCAGAGCTACAAGAGCTATGCTCTGAGTGACGGCCAACTCGGGGGCGTCACACCCGAACGGCACGGCCCAGCCACCTGGAAGATCCGGGTGCATCGTCTTGGAGGCCTCATGAACACCTCGCACCCCGCTCTGCACCGCTTCGCTCGTCGTACCGCGGTCACCATGGCCGCCGTCGCGATCGCCGGTGGTGGCGGTCTCGTCAGCGCAGCGGCCGCCAACGCCGCCCCCTCGGGTGTCGCGGTGACGAGCGCGACCACCCTTTCCAGCGCGCCCGCCCGCAAGGAGTCGGTCCAGCGCAAGGAATCCGTCGCCCGCAAGGAGTCGGTCCAGCGCAAGGAATCCGTCGCCCGCAAGGAGTCGGTCCAGCGCAAGGAATCCGTCGC
>JBPBQU010000619.1:0-3554 GCA_050955085.1 Janthinobacterium lividum
GTGAGGATCGCGGTGCGTTTCGGTTCGCCGTAGGACAGGTGTCGGTTCACGTTCTCGATGACCACAATCGAGTCGTCGACGACCCGCCCGATCGCGACCGTCAAGGCGCCCAGGGTCAAGATGTTCAGGCTGTACCCGCCGACACGCAGCCCGATGAAGACGACCACCACGGACAACGGGATCGACAGCGCCGTCACCAGTGTCGAGCGCCAGGACAGCAAGAAGATCAGGATCACGATGATGGCGAACCCGAGCCCGAGCAGCCCCTCGCTCGTGAGGTCGTGCACGGACTGCTCGATGAACGGCGCCTGGTCGAAGACCGTGCCGAACCGGGTGTTGGAACCGATGGCGCTCGCGATGCCCGGCAGTGCGTCGGAGACCGCGTGCGAGACGTCGACGGTGTTCCCGTCCGGTGCCTTGGTGACGGCCAAGGCCAGGCTCGGCTCACCATTGGTGCGTGCGATCGAGGTGGTCGGGGCCTCACCCTGGCTGACGTCCGCCACGTCGGCGAGGGTCGTGGTGGGGGAGAGGGGCAGGGCGCGCAGGTCGTCCACCGACGCCAGCCGGGTGCCGACCGACACCGACAGCGTCCGGTCACCGTCGGCCACGGTGCCCGCGGGCACGACCACCCCGTTGGCCTGCAGTGCCGTGGTGATGTCCGCGGCACTCGACCCGGAGGCGGCGAGGCGGGCAGGATCCACGTCGATCACTACGCGCTGAGCGGCGGCGCCGCTCACGGTGACGTCGCGAACCCCGTCCAGACCCGTCAGTTGCGGCACGGCCTGCGCCTGCAGAGCCTGCGACAGGGCCTGCGGGTCGAGGTCGGAGGTGACGGAGAGCTGCACGACGGGGAGGTCGTCGATGCTGCCCGCGATGACCTGGGGTTGCGCCCCGGTGGGCAGCTGCGCACTGATGCGGGCCAGTGACGACTGCACCTGCTGCTGCGCCGCGTCGAGGTCGGTGCCGTAGTCCAGTTCCAGCTGCACGATCGAGAGGCCTGAACTCGATGTCGACGACGTGGACGACAGTCCGTCGACGTCGGCGACCGCGGTCGCGACCGGTTGGCTCACCTGGGAATCGAGGACGTCGGGCGAGGCGCCCGGCGAGGATGTCACGACCACGAGGATCGGGATCTCCAGGTCGGGGATGAGTTCCTGCCGCAGTTGGACGGCTGAGATGACTCCGAAGAGGGCGACGAGCACGGAAGCCAGGGCCACGAGGGCGCGGTTGGCCATGCTGAGTCGGGCAAGGCGGGTCACAGCTGCTCCAGGTATGGGTGTCGCGTCAGGGCAGTCGTCGCGTCAGGGCACTGATCGCGTCAGATCAGGTGGTGCGTCAGGTCGGTGGTCGCATCAGCTCAGGTGCCACACCGGTGGCCGCGTCAGTCAGCGCTGGCACGGTCCTGGACGGTCTGGCGGGTTTTCGGCTGCGAGGGCGGGGTGTCCGACGGCGGGACGGCGGGCGATACCTCGCCGACCCCCTCGTAGACGGCCTCCCCCCGGGCCACCATCCCGGCGACGTCGGACAGCGGGATCTCCTTGAGCAGGAAAGCCAGCACGAGCGCGATACCGAACGCCGGCAGCAGGTACCCGAACACCGGGGCCAGGGCATCGGCATACGCGCCGACGATGGCCGACTTCAGCGGTTCCCCGGCCGCGTGCACGAGCGAAGGGATCAGGCTGTTGGGCGAGATGATGCCCGCGGCCGCGGCCTGCTCACCGTTGTTCGCGAGGGCGGTGCCGAGGTTGGACGCCAGGTTGTTCGTGAAGATGGTGCCGAACACGGCGACCCCGACGGTCGCCCCGACCTCGCGGAAGTAGTTGTTGGTCGCGGTCGCGGCACCGATGTCGCGGGCGGGGACGGCGTTCTGCGCCACCAGCACCACGATCTGCATGATGAGGCCGAGGCCGAACCCCATGACGAACAGCTGCATGGCGACGACCCAGACCGGGGTGGTGCCCGACAGTCCCGTCATCCAGATCATCGCGACCGCCACGATGAGCACACCTGCGATCGGGAAGACCTTGTAGCGACCCGTCTTCGCGGTGATGAGACCCGAGGCGATGACCGTGATGAACAACCCGCCCATCATGGGCAGCATCAACAGACCGGAGTCCGCGGCAGAAGTTCCCGCGGACATCTGCAGATAGGTGGGCACGAAGGCCACGGCCGAGAACATCCCGAGCCCGACGGCGGCCCCCAGTGCGGTCGCGACCACGAAGGTCCGGCTGCGGAACAACCCCAACGGGATGATCGGTTCCTCGGCCCGCGTCTCCACGGCAACGAACGCGGCGAGGAAGACGAGGAAGGACGCGAGCAGGGCGAGGGTTTTCGGCGATCCCCAGCCGTCACTGCCCCCGAAGTCGGTGAAGAAGACCAATGACGCGGTCGTCCCCGACAAGGTCAGGATGCCGAGGTAGTCCAGGCGCGCCGTGGAGCGTTTCGTAGGCAGCGTCAACGCGAAGAACCCGATGACCAGGGCGGCGAGACCCACGGGGATGTTGATCCAGAAACACCACTGCCAGCCCAGGCTCGCGTGGTCGGTGAAGTAACCACCGAGCAACGGCCCGCCGACGGCGGAGAGGCCGAAGATGGCACCGAGGGGACCCATGTACTTGCCGCGTTCCCGGGCGGGGACGATGTCGGCGATGATCGCCTGCGAGAGGATCATCATCCCGCCACCGCCGAGGCCCTGGATGCCGCGCCACACGACGAAGGCGGTGAAGTTCGGCGACAGCGCCGCCCCCACGCTCGCTGCGGTGAACAACGCGATCGCGACGAGGAAGAGGACCCGGCGGCCGAACAGGTCCCCGAATTTCCCGTAGATGGGCATCACGAGCGTGCTCGCCAGCAGGTAGGCCGTCGTGACCCACGCCATGTGCGCGATCCCGCCGAGGTCGCCCACGATCGTCGGCATGGCCGTCGAGATGATCGTCTGGTCGAGGCTGGAGACCAGCATCCCGGCGATGAGCGCCGCGAAGATGAGGTTGATGCGGCGCCGGGTCAACACGAAAGGGCTGGCGTCAGCGGATGGTCCAACGGGTAGTGCGGTCACCAGGTCCCCTAAGTGCTTGAGTGTCTCAACCATAACCCAGGCTGGGCGCGCGTTGCTCGGTCAGGACTGCTTCAAGAGTCTCAGCAATCGGGTGAGCTCCGCGAGATCAACCGCGCCCCAGCGCTCCAGTCGCTGCTGCCACTGCCTCAACTCCTCGCTCTGCAGTGCGCTCACCCGTTCACGAGCCACCGGACTCAGCGTCACGAGGCGGGCGCGCGCATCGCGAGGGTCGGCGATCCTGGTCACCAGACCCAGCCGCTCGGCCGCGGAGATCTGGCGACTGACGGTCGAGAGGTCGAGGTGCAGCGCGACACCCAGTTCGGAGGGACGCAGCGTGTCGGCCCTCCACAGGATGGCGATCAACGGATACGCCGTGGGGTCGAGGCGAGGGTGTACGGCCTGGGCGAGTTCCCGGGTACGGGCTCGGGTCACCTGCCAGAGGTCGGCCAGCTCGGCCTCGAGCTCGGCGACGACCTGTCCTATGGGCTCACCGGTGGGG
>JBPBQU010000620.1:0-3540 GCA_050955085.1 Janthinobacterium lividum
CTGCGTGCCGACCCGGTGACGCGGGGGACGGCTGTCGGCGTCTATTCGATGGCTTCGGGCGGGTTGAAGGTCGGCAGTGGGTTCACGGTCGGCCTCATCGGCGCGCTCGTCGGGGTGCACGCGTCGATGGCACTGAGCGCGGCTGCCCTCGCGCTGGGGACGGTGTTCGCCGCCGTCTACCTGCAGCGCCGCCGCGCCGCCGATGGTCACACCCGCGCCATGAGCCGGCGCCGGGCGGTGACGAGGTCGGCGACGGCCTGTTCCTGTGAGGTGGTGCGCAATTCACCGTCCTCGACGACGATCCGACCCTCCACGGTCGACAATCGCAGCGGCGGTGTCGGACCGATGACGAGGGCGACCACGGGGTCGTCGAGATCGGCGTGACCGAGGCCGGTGAGGTCCCACAGTGCGAGGTCGGCGCGCTTGCCGACCTCGAGGGAGCCGATCTCCGCGCTGCGTCCGAGACAGGCGGCGCCACCGATCGTGGCGGCCCGCAACGCATCCCGTGCGCTCATGCGGTCGGGTCCACCGCGCAGGCGGGCGGTGTAGACCATCTGGCGCAATTCGTCGGCGAGGCTGCCCTGTTCGCTGGAGGCCGCACCATCCACGCCGAGCCCGACACCGACCCCGGCGTCGAGGAGGTCGCGGGTGCGGGCCATCCCGGCGCCGAGGCGGGCGTTGGAACTCGGGCAGTGCGCGACGGAACTCCCGGTCCGGGCCAGCGTCGCGATGTCGGAATCGGAGAGGTGCACGCAGTGCGCGAGCCACACGTCGGGGCCGAGCCAACCCAGGTCGTCCAGTACCTCGACGGGGCGGCGGCCGAAGGTGTGCGCGCAGAAATCCTCCTCGTCGGCGGTCTCCGCGAGGTGGGTGTGCCGTCGAATTCCCAG
Organism: Janthinobacterium lividum; assembly: GCA_050955085.1. GTDB lineage: Bacteria > Actinomycetota > Actinomycetes > Actinomycetales > Kineococcaceae > Kineococcus. Next base: position 891 of record JBPBQU010000620.1, read on the forward strand.
GTCGGCGGCCTGCAAGGCCGTCTCGCGCAACAGGTCGGGGGTGACGGAGAACGGCGAGCACGGGGCGGCCCCGATACGCACCATCGAGGCGGCGGAGGTGTCGTGGTGGCGGGTGACGGCCTCCGCGGTCGCCGCGAGGACGGTGTCGATCGTCTCCACGACGGAATCCGGTGGCAGCCCACCCGCAGAGGTTCCGAGATCCATCGATCCGCGGGTGGGGGAAAAACGCAACCCCACGGTATGGGCCGCGTCGATGCTCGCGGAGAGTTGGTCCCCACCGTCGTGCGGGTGCAGGTAATGGTGGTCCATCGTCGTCGTGCACCCGGTCAGTGCGAGCCGGGCCAGGCCCGCCCGGGCGGCGGCCTCCACGTCGGTGGCGTCCAGGCGGGCCCAGATCGGGTACAGCGTCGTCAGCCACGTGAAGAGACCGTCGTCGACGGCGAAACCCCGCGTCGCCCACTGGTAGAGGTGGTGGTGGGTGTTCACGAAACCCGGGGTCAGCAGGCAACCGCGGGCGTCCACGATGCGGTCGGCGCTGACCCCGGCCGGTGGTTCACCGGCACCTACCGCGGCGACGACCCCGTCACGGACGAGGACGAAACCCTGGGCGTGTTCGGTTCCGGACGCGTCCACCGTCGCGACGGCGGCCCCGGTGATGAGCAGGCTCGACATGTGTCGATCCTGCCCCACCGCGATCACCCCGGGGGTGGCGGTGTCAGCAGTGATCGGTTGCTCGTCGCGCAGGGCGAGCGCCGTCCCCCAGAGCGGACCGGACGTGGGCTGCATCCGCGGGGTGGGGTGCGGACGGTGAGCAGGACCCGGTGGATTCTCACCATGACCTCGACGGCGCATCCTGTCCGGACAATCGCGCCGACGACCAGCCGAGACGCCCCGCTGGACCGTTCCTGGGTGGAGGAGTGCATGAGGTCCCGTTGATGTCGGCGAACGCGGTGGAACCGGTGCCGAGTTTGCCGGTCGAACCGGAAGCCGTCCCACATCAACGCGAAACGGCCCCGGAGCAGGAACACTCCGGGACCGTCTACCTCTCGACGCACTGTCACCGCTGTGCGCCAGGCCGCGCACGCGATGCGAACGCGGCCTCGAAGTCATCGGCGGGGGGGACCGGCGTGTCGGCCGCGCTGGATGGTCGCCGCCTCGCCCAGCGTCGCCTCGATGGATTCCCCGTCGAGACCCAGGCCGCGCAGGTTCTCTATCGCCGCGTCGAGAGCGGCCTCGCGGCGGGCGGTCTCGGCGGACAGGTCTTCGAGGGAGCTCCGGGCGGCCCTGGCCGCCTGCACCCCACTGCGGATCCGTTCCGCGAGCTCGTCCGGATCGAGGTCGTGGCTTGTACCGTTCACGGCCCTGACCATAGTGGTCCGCGCGGGAGCGTCCGGCCGGAGCGGAAACCACCGGTGACGGGCCCGAGCACGGTCCCGGGCGGTCGCGATGACCCCTTGGTCGAGGGCAGGCACCTGCCCAGGAACTGCCCGGGGCGGACCCCCAGGATCGCGTGCTGGTCGTCACCGCATTCCGTGAGGCGTCCGCGCCGGCTGCGTTCAGGTGATGGACCTGCTCATCGACTCTCCGGCGCGAGGACCTGAGGCGCCGTCTGGTTTCACTGCCGGAGCACGGCCTGGGCGGGCCGGAGGGTGGAGGCGTCGACCCGGACCCGGTCGAGGCCGTCCGCGAACCGGCCCAGGAGGTCGGTGAAACCGGTGAGATCTTCGTCGCTGAAACTCTCCACGGCCCGTTGCAGGCGGTCGTGACGACGTTCCCGCATGACGGCCACGACGTCGTACCCGGCAGCGGTGACGGCCAGGAGGCTAGCCCGGCGGTCGTCGGGGTCGGGAAGCTTCTCGAGAAGGTTGCGCTTGACGAGCTCGCCCGTCTGTCGGCTCGTCGTGGAGGGGTCGGTGCCCAACCGCTCGGCCAGCGCACTGGCGCGCAGTGGCCCGGTGTCGGCGAGGAGGTGAAGGACGACGTGCATCGCGCGCTCCACATCACTCTCGCCGCGCGCGAACACCGACCTGAGCGAATGCAGGGCGCGCTGCTGGCGGACCAGTTGGTCGGCCATCGCGGCCACCAACCCCGCATGGTCCGAGAGCGGGTGGTCCGGGAGCGGGTGGACCGGGAGTGGTGGGTCCGGTAGAGGGCGATCGCGCCGCGAGAAGGTGCCGTCCAGATCCCCGTCGTCGCGGGGAGCGGCCGTCACGGGCGGCCGGTCAGGAGGCTGGGCATGACTCGACTCCATGGCTAGGGGCATGTCACACAGGGTCCGAATGATTCATCGGTGTAACAGACCCCGGTGCCGTGACGAAGTAACGCCAGAGACATCGGCTGCTCATGGTCACTCCTTGACTGCTACATGCAATCAGTCGGTCAAGTTATCAGCCGTTCACGTCGACCGGGGGTTCGAGCATGGCCAGGACTGTCAGTGTGCAGCGGCGACCGCCGTCGGCCCCTGCGGGTGGTGCTGTGACCGGCCTCGGCGACGAGGTGAGATCTGGGGACGTGACGGTGCCGGGTGTCGCCACTGTGTTCGGCGAACCGAGCGCTACGGTTTTCCATAACCTTACGTACCGGGGAGGTCACGTAGTGTTATGTCCGGAATGGTCGCGCGTCTCCACGTTGCCGCCTGAACCCGCCTCCT
>JBPBQU010000621.1:0-3478 GCA_050955085.1 Janthinobacterium lividum
GAATCAGTGCCGTTCGGGAATCAGTGCCGTTCGAAAGCCGTCGCCATCTGTACCTGCTCATCGATGACGTCGGAGATCCGCGCCTGCACGGTGTCGAGTTCGCGGATGATGGCGGCCGTCTCGGCGATGCCGACCGACACCGTACGACTCGAACCCTGGATCCCCGCGATCTGTTCGGAGACGCGGTGGGTGGCGTCCGCCGTCTCCCGGGCCAGGTCCTTCACCTCACTCGCGACGACGGCGAAACCCCGGCCGAGCTCACCCGCACGGGCGGCCTCGATGGTCGCGTTGAGGGCCAGCAAATTCGTCTGGTCGGCGATGCCGGAGATGATCTTGATGACTTCGCCGACGGCCGCGGAGGCCTGCGCGAGCAGGTCGACCTCCCCCGTGAGGGTCGAGGCCTGGGCGACGGCGGCGTCGGCGACCCGACCCGAGTCGAGGACGGCGTCACGCAACCGGGACACGGTCTCGAGCAGCGCCTGGGAGTTTCCCGCGTCGTCCTCGGCCCGGCGCAGGACGTCGAGGCGCTGCGAGACCAGCTGCTGCACGTTGCGCAGGGCGGAGGCACGGGACTCCGAGAGTTCGACGACGTCGGTGCTGAAGAAGTCCATCGTCCCGACGACGTCACCGTCGGCCATGATGGGGAAGCAGACCCCGGACTTCACCCCGGCCCGCTGGGCCACCGGAGCGCGCACGCAGTCGGTCATCTCGGCGAGATCCCGGACGAAGATCAGGTCGCGGGTGCGCCAGGCACGTCCGGACAACCCGACGCCTTCGGCGAAGGACGCGCTCAACGTGACGCGGCGGAACTCCTCACCCGCCGATCCGGACTCGACGCGGAACTTGAGGGTGTTGGAGTCCGGGTCGAGCGCCCAGTACGACCCGTAGGCCCAGCCGAACGCCTCCCGAACGGTGTCCAGGGCGCGGCGCAACGCGTCCTCCTCACTGGTCGCGACCCCGACATTGGTCACCACCGTGGTCACGGCGACCCGGTCGCTGAGGGTCTCCTCACGCGAGACGGCGTCGAGGACGCGGCGTCGGGCGTGGGCGGCGACCCGGGCGATCGCCCGCCACTTCTCGGCGCGGCCACCGAAGAAGGGGAGTTCGACAGAGCTGTAGTACTCGTGGACGGCCACGACCCGACCGTCCTCGACGACGGGCAGCTGACCACCGTTCTTGGCACCCGCGGCCCGCGCCGTGCGCCAGCGCACACAGTCACCGCCGTCCTCGGTCTGGTCGCATTCGACGGGTTCGCGCGACTGGATGGCGCGCCCACCGCACCCGTCACCGGCGCCGAGGACGACACCACGTGTCCTGGCCAGTTGGGTGCTGAGCGGGCCGACCTCAGCCGCCAGCCGGAACTTCCCGTCCGGGCCCGGCAGCCAGACCCCTCCGTAGGAGAGGTCGAGCGCGTCGACGAGGGCGCGCACCCCGGCGAGGTGGGCATCGACCTCAGTGGTGACCCCCGCATCGAGAGCCGCCAGCACCGCTTCCAGGGCCTCGACGTCACGGGGCATGGGACCGGTGAACGTGGGTGGCTGAACAGTGCGTCCTCGGGTGCGTCCGAACACGGTCGTCCCCTTTCGCGGCGGTTGAGGTCTGGAAAACCTGCGTGCCCTCTCTCGTCGGCGGAACTGGTCACTCCCTTGAGCCGACCCCGCGCCCGCGCGCCGGAGTCGTGCGGCATTGCGCCCATCGTGCGCAAGACTGGCCAGGTGCCCTCCCCTTCCCGACAGTCCTCCCCAGCGCTGACGTCCCGGGTGCCGATGACCGAGGTGCCCGTATCCAAGGTGCCGGTGCTCAGGGTGCCGGTGCTCAAGGTGTCGGTGCTCAAGGTGCTGGCTGCCCTGGTGTTGGCGCTGGGGTTCGGTGTCGCCGTTGCCGGGCCTGCCGTGGCGGTAGCGCCCTTTCGCCTCGGCCAGCAGGTAACCGACCAGGTCGGCGCACTCGGTGGCGACGCGCAACAGGTCCAGAGCGCCCTCGAGCAACTGCGCGCCGACGATCAGGTGCAGCTGTGGGTGGCCTACGTCGACTCCTTCGACGGCGAATCCGCCCAGCAATGGGCCGACGACACCGCGCTCGCCTCCGATCTCGGCACGGATGACGTGCTGCTCGCCGTCGCAACCGGCGATCGGGCGTACGCGTATTCCGTCGACACCGGTTTCCGCCTCGACGACGACCAGATCGCCGAGGTCGGCCGCGCCACGGAGAACCGGCTCGCGAAGGACGACTGGGCCGGTGCTGCCGTTGCCGGTGCGAACTCGCTGGACGCCCAGATCTCGGGTGGGGGGACCTCGAGCGCTACCGGTGCAAGCAACGGCACCAGCAGCGGTGGCGGGATCGGGGTTCTCGTGGGGCTCGTGGTCCTGCTCGGGATCATCGGTGTCGTCGTCGCGTTGGTTCTGCGTCGCAAGCGTCGGGCCACCGCGACCGCGGAACCGGAGTCGGAGTTCACCCACACCTCGACGGCTGACCTCACGACCCAGGCCGACACGGTGCTGGTACGCGCCGACGACGCCGTCCGCGCGAGCTCCGAGGAACTGCAGTTCGCCACCGCGGAGTTCGGTGAGGAACGCACGGCGGAGTTCCGCACGGTTCTCGATTCGGCGCGGGGTTCGCTCACCGCCGCGTTCGCCGCGCGCCAGTCCCTCGAGGACGACCAACCGGAGACCGAGGAGCAGCGTCGCGACATCCTCACCCGGGTGATCACGTCGTGCCGCAGCACGGGACAGACCCTGGACGAGGCCTCGGATGGCGTCGACGCCCTGCGCGACCTCGTCGGCCGCGCTCCGCAGGTCCTGGAGTCGCTGCAGAACAAGCTCCCCGCTGTCCGCTCCGGTGTCGGCCCGGTGCGTGCCGAGGTCGACCGGTTGCGCGCGGAGTTCGGCGCACCCGCCGTCGCGGCCATCGCCGACGTCCCCGATCAGGCCGAAGACCGCGCGACGCTGGCGGAGCGGGAACTGGCCACCGCACGCGAGGCGCTCACCGACACCACCCGCTCCAGCGAGGTCGTCGACGCCGTCCGCAACGCCGAGACGTCACTTGCGCAGGCCGAGCAGTTGCTGGCGTCGGTAACCCGCACGGGTGCGGACCTACGCCAGGCCGTGACGGAACTTCCCGTCGCGACCGCGCGGTTGCAGGCTGCGGCGCAGAGCACGGTCCAGCCGCTGCCCGGGGTGTCCAGCGCGGAGTTCGCGTCCGCGGCCGCCGCGGCCCTGGCCGTCGTCGAGTCGGTGCGGACGCGGGGTGCCGCGGATCCGCTCGGGTCGCTGCACCGCGTCGTCGAGGCGGAACGGGCACTCGACACGGCCCGGGGGCACGTGGAGGCGGCCGGCCGCGACCGACAGGACGCGCAGCGGGCGCTCGAGCAGGCACTCGGAGCGGCCCGTGCGGAGATCGCGGCCGCCGAGGACTACGTCGCCGCTCGCCGCGGAGCCGTCGGTGGCAGCGCCCGCACGCACCTCGGGGAAGCGCAACG
>JBPBQU010000622.1:0-3438 GCA_050955085.1 Janthinobacterium lividum
GCTGTTACTGGCCACCGGAGAGGCCCATCCCGGGCTTGTCGAGGCGATCCTTCACCTCGTTCCAGAGGTTCGCGCCGCGCAGTGACTTCTCCACCGTCTCGGCGACCACCTTGCGGTTCTTGATCCCGTTCAGGCGCATCCCGGAGGCGACGTTGTCGAAGATCGACATGGTCGGGAACGGATTGGGACGCTGGAAGACCATCCCGACCGTTCGCCGCACGCTGACCGGGTCCACCTTGGAGGAGTAGAGGTCGTCGTCGTCGAGCATGACGCTGCCCTCGACGCGACCACCGGGGATCACTTCGTGCATGCGGTTGAGCGTCCGCAGGAACGTCGACTTCCCACAGCCGGACGGGCCGATGAAGGCCGTCACCGACCGGGGTTCGATCGTCATCGAGACGTCCTCGACGGCCTTGAAACTGCCGTAGAACACGTTGAGGTCTTTGACGTCGATACGTTTGGCCATCGCGGGCGTCTCCTATCTCTTGATCGAGCTGAAGCGGGCGACCGCACGCCCTGCGAGGTTGAGGACCAGGACGATCAGCACCAGGGTGAGTGCCGCGGCCCACACCCGCTCCACCGCCGGTGCCAGCGCCTGTTGGCGGTCGTTGTTGATCATCAACGGGAGCGCCGCCATGTTGCCCCCGAACAGGTTCGTGTTGATGGACTGCGAGTAGCCGACCAGGATCAGCAACGGCGCGGTCTCGCCCATGATGCGGGCCAGGCCCAGCAGGACACCGGTGATGATGCCCGAGAACGCCGTCGGCAGGACGATGCGCACGATCGTCTTCCACTTCGGCACGCCGAGGGCCAGGGCGGCCTCGCGCAGCTCGTTCGGGACGAGCTTGAGCATCTCCTCCGTGGAGCGGACCACCACGGGGATCATCAGCAGTACGAGGGCGAGCGAGACGGCGAAGCCGGAGCGGGAGAACCCCAGGGTCGTGATCCAGAACGCGTAGATGAACAACGCCGCGACGATGGACGGCAACCCCGAGAGGATGTCGACGGTGAAACTGGCGACCCGGGCCAGCCGGCTGGCGCCGTACTCGACCAGCAGGATCGCGCAGAAGATACCGATCGGCACCGCGATGACCGCGGTGGCGAGCGCTTGGAGCAGGGTTCCGAGGATCGCGTGATAGGCGCCACCGCCGACCACCCGGGGTGTGATGCCTCGCTGGGAGTTGAGCCACCAGGTGGCGTCGGGCAGCAGACCGGCACCCTTCTGGATAACGGTGACGAGGATCCACACCAGCGGGATGACCGCGATGACGAAGGCCAGGACCATGACGACCGTTGCGACGGTGTTGCGCACGGCGCGGGCTCCCTGACCACGCGAGGGCGCGAGGGCGGTGTCCTGCAGGGGACGCGACCCGGTGTCGACGGCGCTCACGAGAATGCCTTCCGACGGTTGACGATGACGCGGGCGATGGCATTGACCACGAAGGTCAGGATGAACAGCACGAGGCCCGCCGCGATGTAGGCGCCGGTGGACTCCGGGTTGTTGAACTCCGCGGCGTTGTTCGCGATCTTCGACGCGAAGGTCTCCCCGCCCTGCAGGACGGAGAGGAAGAAGTCGGTGCCGGAGGAGACGCTGGAGACGATGATCGTGATGGCGATCGTCTCGCCCAGGGCCCGGCCGAGGCCGAGCATGGCGGCCGAGACCACGCCCGCTCGGCCGAAGGGCAGGACCGCGGTACGGATCATCTCCCACTTGGTCGCGCCCAGAGCGAGCGCGCCCTCCTTGTTGGCCGCGGGGGTCTGTGCGAAGACCTCTCGCGACAGTGCGGTGATGATCGGCAACACCATGATCGAGAGCACGATGCCGGCGATGAAGACCGTTCCGGTGCTCACCGGCCCGGTGAAGAGCCAGGTGCTGCCGAGCACGTCGTTGAGCCAGTTCTGCAGGCCGGTGACATGCGGGGCGAAGGTCTGGATGCCCCACAACCCGTAGACGATCGAGGGGATCGCCGCGAGCAGGTCGATGACCCCGGCGGCAGGGCGAGCCAGCCACCGCGGGGCGTACTGCGTGAGGAAGAGCGCCACGCACACCCCGACGGGAATGGCGATGATCATGGCGATCAGTGAGATGGAGACGGTGGTCCAGAGGATCTGGAGGATGCCGAAGCGCAGATCGCCCGGCTCGGCCTGCCACTGCGTCGAGGTGAGGAAGTCGACCTTGTCGTCCAGCAGGGACGGGATGGCCCGGGTCGCCAGGAAGATCGCCGTGAGAGCCACGATCGCGATGACGATGAGGCCGGACGCACCGGCGGCGCCGGCGAAGAGGGTGTCGCCGAGGCGACGCCGGCCGCGGGTGGAGCCACCCGAGGGCCCGGGGGGTTGCTCCACGGCGGAGTGGCCGGTGATCGAAGACATCGTGCTCCTGATCGCTGCGGGAAGGGCCGAACCGGGGGGTGGACGCGGCGAACGCTCACTCCCCGGTGACGAGATCAGCTGATGGCGGTGATGGCGGTCTGGACCTTGGTCGCGACCTCCGCGGGCAGCGGAGCATAACCGATGTCCTGCAGGCCCGCCTGGGTGGCGGAGTCGGAGAAGTAGGTGAGGAACGACTTCAGCAGGGCGGTCTTGTCGGCCGCCAGGCCCTTCGAGCAGACGATCTCGTAGGTGACCAGCACGATCGGGTAGGCGCCGGCCTCCTTGGTGGTGTAGTCGATCGTGAGGGCGAGGTCGTTGCCCTCGCCCGCCTGGGTGGCGGTCGCGATGGTCTTGCCGGCCGACTCACCGCTCAGTTCGACCGCACCGGCGCCGTTGTCGATCTTCGCGACGGACAGTCCGTTGTCCTGCGCGAAGGACCACTCGACGTAGGTGATCCCCCCGCTGGCGCCGGAGACGGCCTGCGCGACACCGGCGGAGCCCTCACGGCCCTCGCCCTTGCCGGCCCACTCCTGGCTGCCCTCGGCGGTCCACGCGTCGGGGGCCGTGGCGTGCAGGTACTTGGTGAAGTTCTCCGTGGTGCCGGACTTGCCGGTGCGGAAGAAGACGCTGATAGCGCTCGAGGGCAGCGTGGCCCCGGGGTTGAGAGCCGCGATGGCCGGGTCGTTCCAGGTGGTGATGGTGCCGGCGAAGATCTTGGCGGCCACCTCCCCGTTCAGCACGAGATCGTCGACACCGTCGAGCTTGTACGCCACCGCGATGGGTCCGGCCACCATCGGCAGGTCCCATGCGGGGTTGCCCATGCAGCGCTGGGTGGCAGCGGTCTGCTCCTCGGGCTTCAAGGCGGCGTCGGAACCCGCCCAGTCGACCTGTCCACCGGTGAACTGCTGACGCCCCGAGCCGGAGCCGGTCGCGTTGTAGTTGATCGTCGCGTCGGAGCACTGCGCCTGGTAACCCGTCTGGATCACCTGGTCGATGGCGTTCTTCTGGGCACTGGAGCCCTCGCCATTCAGTGTTCCGCTCGCGCAGTCGATCGCAGCGGTGGAA
>JBPBQU010000623.1:0-3424 GCA_050955085.1 Janthinobacterium lividum
GGCGGTGATCGCGCTGGCCGGCGCCGTTCAGCGCTCGGTGCCGCTGCTGCCGGGTCCCGACGGCTTCAGACTCGACCTCGCGGGGTTGCGCGGCGCGTTCTCGGACCGGACCCGCCTGGTGTTGCTCAACACCCCGCACAACCCGACGGGCACCGTCCTCACGCGCACCGAGGTCGAAGCCGTCGCACGCCTCGCCGTCGAGCACGACGCCATCGTGCTCACCGACGAGGTCTACGAGCACCTGGTGTTCGACGGCCACGTGCACACGCCGATCGCCACGCTGCCCGGGATGGCCGAGCGCACCCTCACGGTCTCCTCCGCCGGCAAGACCTTCTCGGTGACGGGGTGGAAGGTCGGCTGGGTGAGTGGCCCCGCACCCCTCGTCGCGGCCGTGCGCAGCGTCAAACAGTTCCTGACCTACGTCAACGCAGCCCCGTTCCAGCCGGCCGTCGCGAGGGCGCTCGCGCTCCCGGATGCCTTCTACTCCGACCTCGCAGCCGACCTGCAACGACGCCGGGACCTGCTCGTGGAGGGCCTCGCCGCCGCCGGGTTCGCGGTCTCGATCCCCTCGGGCACGTACTTCGTCGTGGCCGACCCCCGACCTCTCGGTTTCGACGACGGCACGACACTGTGTCGCGAACTGCCCGCACGGGCCGGGGTGGTCGGCGTTCCGGTATCGGCCTTCTGCGACACCGGAAGCGTTGCGGCGCAGGCCGTGAAACCTCTGATCAGGTTCACGTTCTGCAAGTCCGACGACATCCTGAACACCGCCGTCGAACGACTGCAGTCACTGCGCCCATGACAGCGCGCGCTGCTCTGGAGGTGGAACGGGCGCAAGCCGCGGAGCGGGTCACGGCCCTCGAACGGGAGCTGGCCAGCGCTCTGGAGGCAGCCGCCGAAGGTAGCGCCGACGACGAACACGATCCGGAGGGTTCGACGACCGCGTTCGAGCGCGCCCAGGTCATGGCCGTTCTCGAGCAGGTGCGGACGCGACTCCTGGCCCTCGACGACGCACTGGCCCGGGTCGGGGACCCCGGGTTCGGTCGTTGCTTCGACTGCGGCCGGCCGATCGGCGAGGGGCGCCTCACCGCCCGGCCGTGGGCCACGACCTGCGTCAGCTGCGCGTCCCGGCGTTGAGGTGGTCCCGTCGTTGAGGTCGTCACGGTGTTGAGGTCGTCACGACATTGAGGTCGTCACGGTGTTGAGGTCGTCACGGTGTCGAGGTGCCCAGGTGCAACCGGGTCGAGATCCTCAAGGACCTGCAGGAGGAGGTCCCGCACCGGCCGGGTGCTGTCCAGCACCAGGCGATCCAGTGGCCAATCCTGGAACGCGGCACGTCGCGCCTGCACCGATGCCCAGCTGGGCTTGGGATAACCCTCCAGCCGACGGTGCCGAGCCTCCAGGCGACGCCGGTGCAGCACCTCATCGGGGCACCGCACCTCCACGAAGCGGTGCCCAGTCCCTGCCGTGAGGGCGATCTCCGGCCAGGCCGCGCGTGCCGCGGGCGCATGGTTGACGGCGTCGATGACAACGCGTTGACCCAGAGCCAGCAGCTCAGCGGTGAGGGCCATGACGACGGAGCAGGCCGCAACACCGGTCGGTTGGTCGCGCCCCACCCCCGCCCGCCACAGGGCGGCCTCGACCGGGTCGACCGAGAGCACCGGGGCGGGAAGTGCCCGACCGAGGGCTTCGGCGACAGCGCTCTTGCCGACTCCGGGGAGCCCGCATAAGACGATGAGGCGGCGTTCACCCGTCCCAGGTTCTCGATCGGGCAGCGCATCGGTGATCGCTTCGTCGCTCACCGCGTCACTCTGCTCCCAGCAGTGTCCACAGGCCGGCACCGACCCGCGTCGTCCACAACCGGGCGGGGACACGGACCCCGGCCAGGGCTGTCGGCCCAGGATGGCCCGGTGCCGTCCTCGAGCCTGTCACTCACCGCCTTCGCCACCGCGGGCCTCGCGGCCACGGCGATCACCGTCACCCCCGTCACCGGTGGATCGCTCGCTGCCCCCTCGCCGCTGGCTTCCTCGCGATCGATGGCGGGCACGGTGGCGGCGGTAGGGCGGTGGAGGTGGCCGCTACAACCGCAGCCACGGGTTCTGCGGCCTTTCGATGACGTCAGCCGGTACGCGGCTGGGCACCGCGGTGTCGACCTGTCGGCGGGTGTCGACCAGCAGGTCCTCGCCCCCGCGGACGGCACGGTGACTTTCGCGGGGCAGGTGGCTGGCCGAGGGGTACTCGTCCTGATGCACGGGGGGCAGGACGGGGAGGGATTACGAACGAGCTACGAACCGGTCGTCCCCGTCGTGGCGCAGGGGACGGCCGTGCATACAGGCGACGTCGTCGCCACCGTGGCAGCCGGCCCAGCTCACTGTTCGCAACCGTGTCTGCACCTAGGGCTGCGTCGGGGTCGGGCCTACCTCGATCCGCTCGACTGGCTGGAGCCGGCGACTCCGCCCGTCCTGCTGCCGTTGGGGCGGCCGGGGTGAGTTCGCCACCCGCTCAACTGGCGTCGGAGAGTTTGCCTCGAAGCTGCAGGACGGCCTTGGTGTGCATCTGGCAGATACGTGATTCGGTGACACCGAGAACGCGACCGATCTCGGCCAGCGTGAGGCCCTCGTAGTAGTAGAGCGTGACCACGATCTTCTCTCGCTCGGGCAGCTGGTTGATGGCCCGGGAGAGCAGGAACTTGGTCTCCTCGCTCTCGAAGGCCTGCACCGGGTCTTCGGCGCGGGTGTCCTCGAGGGTGTCGACGAGGGAGAGCTTGTCGCCCTTCTCTCCCGAGACGCTGAGCAGCTCGTCGAGTGCGACGACGTTGACATAGGAGACCTGACTGAAGATGTGGTGCAGGTCCTCGAGCTTGATGCCCATCCGCTCGGCGACCTCGACCTCGGTCGGGGTGCGGTGCAGTTCACCTTCGAGACCCGCGTAGGTCCGCTCGACCTCACGCGCCTTGCTGCGCACCGAGCGGGGGATCCAGTCGATGGCGCGCAGCTCATCGATGATCGCGCCGCGGATGCGGGAGATCGCATAGGTCTCGAACTTGATGGCGCGTTCGATGTCGAACTTCTCGATGGCGTCGATGAGCCCGAAGATCCCGTAGGAGACGAGGTCGGCCTGCTCGATGTTGGGTGGCAAGCCGACGCCCACCCGTCCGGCGACGTACTTGACCAGCGGGGAGTAGTGCATGATCAGCCGCTCGCGGACCATCGGATCGGCCTCGGCCTTGAACTCTTCCCACAAGGCCCGCAGCGCGGCCTCCGCAGCCTCCTGCTCGGGCGTCTGCGGGCCCTTACGGCTGGTGAAACGCGCATTGGCCTGCGGGCGCCCAGCCGGCTGCACGACGGCCGCCACGGTCTGCTCCGCCGTAGCGTGCTCGGCCTCCCCGTTGATGGCTGCCCCGTTGATGGTTGCCCCGTTGATG
>JBPBQU010000624.1:0-3402 GCA_050955085.1 Janthinobacterium lividum
CGCGACGACTTCGCGACGGCGCGCCGACGGGCTGCGCAGACCGCACCTCCCCGCGACTTCTCCCCCGCGCCTCGATAGGTTGCCGGTCGTGACGACTGAGGAGCCGACGACCGAGGAGCGGGCGGGCGAGGGGCGGGCGGGCGAGGGGCGGGTGGGGACCGTGGCGAGCCCACCGGCCAGCCCTGCGATGCCCGCCGCCACGCAGGGCAGTTCGGAGAACATCACGACGGACGCCACGACGATCCCTCCGGCGACGCCCTCGGTGGGCCGCATCCCGGTCCTCGACGTCAGCCCCGCCGTCGACGGCGGTCGCCGACCCTCGACGGCCGTGGTCGGGGAGCAGATCCCGGTACGGGCCACGGTGTTCCGCGAAGGCCACGACGCCGTCGCCGCGACCGCGGTCCTCGTGCGTCCCGACGGTCGCGACGGACCCTCGGCCCGGATGGAGGTCACCAACGCGGGGAACGACCGCTACCTCGCCCGGCTCACCCCCGACGTCGAGGGCGACTGGGGTCTGCGCGTGGAGGGGTGGTCGGACCCGTACGGGACGTGGGATCACGACGCCACCATCAAGGTGGCCGCCGGGGTCGACGTCGCCCTCATGCTCGAGGAAGGCGCGCGCCTGCTCGAACACGCCGCGGACCTGCCCGGCCGCGACGGTGCGGACGTCGCCATGCTCCGTTCGGCCGCCGACCGGTTGCGCGACACCGCACTCGAGAACGACGAACGCCTCGCGGCCGGCACCGGTGACGACGTGCGCGCGGTGCTCGCCCGCCTCCCGGTGCGTGAATACGTCAGCCCGTCTCCCACCGTGGCGCTCCGCGTCGAGCGCAGACTCGCAGCGTTCAGCAGCTGGTACGAGTTCTTCCCCCGCTCGGAGGGCGCGTACTTCGACCAGGACCTCGACGACGGGGCGGGGCGGTGGGTCTCGGGCACGTTGCGCACCGCCGCGGACCGGTTGCCGGCGATCGCCGAGATGGGTTTCGACGTCGCCTACCTGACGCCGATCCACCCCATCGGCCGGATCAACCGCAAGGGCCCCAACAACACCCTGACCGCCGGCCCGGAAGACCCGGGGTCGCCCTACGCGATCGGGGCCGCCGAGGGTGGCCATGACGCGATCCACCCCGATCTGGGGACGTTCGAGGACTTCGACGCCTTCGTCGCCCGGGCGAAGGAGGTCGGGCTCGAGGTCGCCCTGGACCTGGCCCTGCAATGCGCACCGGATCACCCGTGGGTCGCGGAGCACCCGGAGTGGTTCACCACCCGCGCCGACGGGACGATCGCGTTCGCCGAGAACCCGCCGAAGAAATACCAGGACATCTACCCGCTCAACTTCGACAACGACCCGGGCGGGATCTACGCCGAGGTGAAGCGCGTCGTCGACGTGTGGATCGAGCACGGAGTGACCCTCTTCCGGGTCGACAACCCGCACACCAAACCCGTCCAGTTCTGGGAGTGGCTCATCGGGGAGGTGAACCGCGAACACCCGGAGGTGGTGTGGCTGGCGGAGGCGTTCACGAAACCGGCCATGATGCACACTTTGGGCAAGATCGGTTTCCAGCAGTCCTACTCCTACTTCGCCTGGCGCAACACCGCCGCGGAGATCCGTGAGTACGTCGAGCAGCTCAGCACCGAGTCGGCGCACTACATGCGACCCAACTTCTGGCCCACGACCCACGACATCCTGACGCCGACCATGCAGTACGGCGGGCCACCCGTGTTCAAACTGCGGGCCGTGCTGGCCGCGCTGCTCTCCCCCTCCTGGGGCATCTACACGGGTTACGAGCTCGTCGAGCACGCGGCCCGTCCGGGTGCCGAGGAGCAGCTCGACAACGAGAAATACCAGTACCGCCCGCGCGACTTCGCCCGCGCCGAGGCCGAGGGGCGCAGTCTCGCGCCGTACCTGCGTCGACTGAACGAGGTCCGCCGCGCCCATCCCGCGTTGCAGCAGTTGCGTGGCACGACCTTCCACGCCAGCGACGACGAGAACGTGCTCGCGTTCTCCCGCCGCCACGTCGCGGACGACGGCACCGAGGACCTCGTGATCGTCGTCGTCAACCTCGACCCGCACGTCACGCGTGAGACGTTCGTGCACCTCGACATGGTGGCCCTCGGCCGGGCGTGGTCGGACCGCTTCGAGGTCCGCGACGAGATCACCGGCGCCATCTTCGAGTGGGGTGAGCACGACTACGTGAAACTCGACCCGTACACCGAACCCGCCCACGTGCTGACGATCATCCCCAGGAGCTTCTGAGGTGGAGAACCGCCACATCGCCGGACCCGGCCTGAAGAACGACCCGCAGTGGTACAAGACCGCGGTCTTCTACGAGGCCCTCGTCCGGGCGTTCTCCGACTCCAACGGCTCGGGCACCGGTGACTTCTCCGGCCTGACGAGTCGGCTGGACTACCTGCAGTGGCTCGGTATCGACTGCCTGTGGCTACCGCCGTTCTTCGCCTCCCCGTTGCGCGACGGCGGGTACGACATCTCCGACTACAACGCCGTCCTGCCCGAGTTCGGGACGCTGCCGGAGTTCCAGCGGCTCGTGCAGGAGGCCCACCAGCGCGGTATCCGCATCATCATCGACCTGGTCATGAACCACACCAGCGATCAGCACCCGTGGTTCCAGGCCAGCCGCAGCGACCCGGACGGCCCCTACGGTGACTTCTACGTCTGGAGCGACACCGACGAGAAGTACGCCGACGCCCGGATCATCTTCGTTGACACCGAGACCTCGAACTGGACGTTCGACCCGGTACGGCGGCAGTACTTCTGGCACCGGTTCTTCAGCCACCAGCCGGACCTCAACTTCGACAACCCCGACGTCGAGGAGGCGATGTTCGACACCGTCCGATTCTGGATGGGCATGGGCATCGACGGGTTCCGCCTCGACGCCGTGCCCTACCTGTTCGAGGAAGAGGGCACGAACGGGGAGAACCTGCCCGCCACCCACGCCTTCCTCCGCCGGTTGCGCAAGATGGTCGACACCGAGTTCCCCGGCCGCGTCCTGCTGGCCGAGGCGAACCAGTGGCCCTTCGACGTCGTGGAGTACTTCGGCACCGAGGAGGAACCGGAATGCCACATGTGCTTCCACTTCCCCGTGATGCCACGGCTGTACTACTCGCTGCGCGAGGGCAAGGCGACCCCGATCACCGACATCCTCTCCGCGACACCGGACATCCCGGTCGCCAGCGGTCAGTGGGGCACCTTCCTGCGCAACCACGACGAGCTCACCCTCGAGATGGTGACGACCGAGGAACGCGCGGCCATGTACGGCTGGTACGCACCCGACCCGCGGATGCGCGCCAACATCGGCATCCGCCGCCGCCTCGCCCCGCTGCTGGACAACTCCCGACCCGAGATCCAGCTCATCCAGGCGATGGTGCTCTCCCTCCCGGGCA
>JBPBQU010000625.1:0-3396 GCA_050955085.1 Janthinobacterium lividum
GTAGCGCTCGGAATCCAGCCCGGCGAGCACCTCGTCGTGCGCTCGGCGGTAGGCCGATCCGAGCTGCTCCGCGACCTGGACCGTGAGTTGGTCTTCGACCGGACTCCTCGGTTGGTCTTCGACCGGGCTGTCCAACGACGTGACCGCCTGCACCAGACGGTCCCGCAGCACTTCCGCGTCCCGGGCCTTGCCCAGTTCCGCGGCCAACCACCGCAGCTCGTCCCGCAACGGTTTCGACGACGACGCCAGCAACGGCTGGAACGTCTGCAGGGCGCTGCGCAGGCGGCGGGTGGCGACCCGCATCCTGTGCACACTCTCCGCCTCGTCGGCCCGGACCCGCGCGTCCTGGTCGAAGATCTGCCCGACCTGTTCCCGCAGGTGCACCAACAGCACGTCACCGGCGGATGACTTGACGGACAGACCCTTGCGCGTCGCGGACGCGCGGGGGGACAACGTCCGGGGTGCCACCGCCGCTCGTGGCGGGGCCGGTTCGGCAACCGGTGACGGTTCTGGGGAGGGTGCAGGTGACGGGGCCGGCTCTGCTCCCAGGACCCGGGCCAGCTTCGACGAACTCGTCGACACCGTCAGCCCCGCGCTGCGCAAGGCGGCGTCGACGAGGTCGAACACTGCCCGGTCCCCGTCCACCAACTCCAACTCGGCTTCCCGCCAGACCTGGCGCGCATCCCTGGCCTCACCCGCTACCCCGGACGGCAACAGGCGACGAGCCTCGACGCTGTCGTCGGCGAACTCCAGCACCTGCCGGCTCTGCGCATCCAGGACGGTCTGGACCAGGCGTCGGGTGTTCACCTGGGCCACCGGGACCAGTTGCTCTCCTGCCGTCAGATCCTCGATCAGCCGACGCAGAGCCACCGGCACCGTCCGCACCGCCCGGCCCAGCGGGACCTGACGTTCCAACCGGGCTCCGTTGCTCCCGGGGGTCTTCAGGTGCCATCCGGCGTCCTCGCCCCCGGTGCGGCGCCGCAACGTCGCCTTCGCGGCCGACAACCGGAGGTCTGCGGTGTCGAAGTAGACCGCTTCCAGGGCGAGCTCGCGATGGTCACCGGCCCGAAGACCCGCCTCCACCGCCCCCGGGAGCTCGCGCAGCAGGGCCGACAGCGGTGGCAGCGCGGTCTGCGGGGTGAGCTCGTACTTCGTCTCGATCTCTTCGTGTTCCTCGACCATGCCGCTCTGTCTACCCGCGGACACCCCCCGATGCCCAGTCCCCCGGCCCAGTCCTCCGGTCACGTCGCGGCACACGGTCCGGGACGCGCTACCCGGAGTCCCCTCCGACGTGTCTGCGGTGCAGTCGGCGTGGTCCACCGCACCGGTCCGGGTGGTCGAAGCGCGGCGACGGGCGACCCGACCCGGTGACACGCACCCCCACGACGGCGATCATGGGAGGGTGAGCACACCCACGACCGGCGTCCCGCACTCCTCGCACTGGGGGGCGTTTCGCGCCGAGACCGACGCGTCGGGTGCCGTCCGCGTCGTCCCGCACGCGGACGACCCCGCCCCCTCACCGTTGCTGCAGAACATTCCCGTCGCGGCCACCCCCACCGCCCGGGTCCTGCGCCCGCACGTGCGGCGCGGTTGGTGGGAGAACGGCCCCGGTGCCGACGCGAACCGCGGGCGGGAGGAGTTCATCGCGCTCGGGTGGGACGAGGTGCTCGACCGGCTCGCGGGTGAGTACTCCCGCGTACTGCGGGATCACGGACCGCAGGGTGTCTACGCGGGTTCCTACGGCTGGGCCAGTGCGGGCAGGTTCCACCACGCGCAGAGCCAGCTGCACAGGTTCGTCAACTGCCTCGGCGGCGCGGTCCGCTCGACCTGGACCTACAGCCACGGCGTCGGCGAGGTCCTCATGCCTCGCGTCGTCGGCAGCCAGGAACCGCTGATCTCCCCGACGGCGTGGACGAGCATCGAGGCCCACACCGACCTCGTCCTCGCGTTCGGCGGGTTGCCCGCGAAGAACTCCGAGGTGGCCAGCGGTGGGATCAGTCGCCACGACATCGCGGGTCGGTTGCGCGCCGTCCGCGCCCGCGGCGGTGAGTTCGTCCTGGTCTCCCCGTTGCGCGACGACCTCGCTGCCGAACTCGGCGCGCAGTGGGTCGACGTCGTTCCCGGTGCCGACACCGCACTGCTCCTCGCGCTCTGCCACGTCCTGCTCGACGAGGGCCGCTACGACGCAGGGTTCCTGCGCCGCTACTGCGCCGGTTCCGAGGAGTTCCTCGCGTCGTTGCGCGGGTCCGACGACGGGGTCGAGAAGACCCCCGAGTGGGCCCAACCCCTCACCGGGATCCCCGCGGCGCAGATCCGCGATCTCGCCCGCCGGGCTGCGGCCGGGCGGACGATGGTGATGATGAGCTGGTCGCTCGCCCGTGCCCGTTTCGGCGAGCAACCCCTGTGGGCGGCCGTCGCCTTCGCCGCGATGCTGGGTCAGATCGGACTGCCCGGTGGGGGTTTCGGCCACGGGTACGCCTCGACGGGCGGGGTCGGGAAACGCGCGGGCAGCTACCCGCTGCCGACGCTGCCGCAGTTCGGCGACCCGTTGCGCCTGCGCATCCCGGTGGCCCGGATCGCCGACGCACTGCTGCACCCCGGGGAGGCCTACGAGGTCGACGGCCGGCACGAGAACTACCCGCACCTGCGCCTGGTGCACTGGGCCGGTGGAAACCCCTTCCACCACCACCAGGACCTCGCCCGACTCGCCCGTGCGTTCGCGGCCGCCGAGACGGTCGTCGTCCACGAACCCTTCTGGACGGCCACCGCCCGCCACGCCGACGTGGTGCTGCCCTCCACGACGACGCTGGAACGCGTCGACATCGGCGCGGCCCGCTACGACGACCGGCTCATCGCCATGGGGCGGGTCCATCCGCCGTTGGGTGCGGCGCGCGACGACTACGCCGTCCTGGCCGACCTCGCGCAACGCCTCGGGGTGGGGGAGCGGTTCACCGAGGGCCGCACGGCGCAGGACTGGGTCGCACACCTCTACGAGGAATGGCGCACCGGACCCGCGGCCCGGGCGGGGATCACCGCCCCGGCATACCCGCAGTTCGTCGCCGAGGGCGAGTTCCTCCTGCCCGCGGAACCCGAGGAGAAGGTGATGTTCGCGTCCTTCCGGGCCGACCCGCAGACCTACCCGTTGCGCACGCCCAGTGGCCGGATCGAGCTGCACTCCTCGACGATCGCGGGTTTCGGTTACGACGACTGCCCCGGGCACCCCGTCTGGCGTGCACCCGAGGAGGTTCCCGACACCGAGTTCCCCCTGCGGTTGGTGGCGAACAACCCCGCGACCCGGCTGCACTCCCAGCTCGACCACGGCGCCACCTCGCAGGCGGGCAAGGTCGCGGGCCGCGAAGCCGTCCGGATGCACCCCGACGACGCGGCCGCCCGGGG
>JBPBQU010000626.1:0-3373 GCA_050955085.1 Janthinobacterium lividum
GGAAAGCTGGTGCAGCGGGTCAGCGACCGAGCAGCTTCTTGACCTTTTTGACGTCAGCGGGATCCACGACGGCGTCCATCGACAGCCGGCGCGTGCGAGTGCTCGACTTGACCTCGAGCAGGTGACGCTTGTTCGCCTTCTCGCGCATGATCTTCCCGGTACCGGTGATGCGGAAGCGCTTCTTGGCGCCGGAGTGGGTCTTGTTCTTGGGCACGGGGATCTCCTGGTTGGGTGCTCGATCTGGCGGGTGCGGTCGCGGTGGCGGGAACCACCGCGACCGCCGACGTCAGGACGCTGTGGTGGCGGGCGTGTCGTCCGGGGTCGCGGTCACTGCGTCGTCCTGGACGGCCGACTCGTCGACCTCGACCAGCGACTGCTCCGGGACGGCGTCCGGCGGGGAGCCGTGATCCGGTGTGAGGTCGACCTCGGACGCGAGGTCGACCGGGGACGAGGAGTCGACGTCGGACGCGGGGTCGACCTCGGACGCGGGGTCGACCTCGGACGCGGAGGCGGAGGCCTCCGTCTCCTTGCGGCGACGTTCCTCGGCCTTGGCCTCGGCCTTCTTCTTGTGCGGCCCGATGACCATCACCATGTTGCGGCCGTCCTGGCGCGGCGAGCTCTCGACGCCACCCAGGTCGGAGACGTCCTCCGCGAGACGCGTCAGCAGCCGGAAACCCATCTCGGGGCGGGACTGCTCGCGACCACGGAACATGATCATCACTTTGACCTTGTCCCCTGCCGAGAGGAACCGGACGACGTGCCCCTTCTTGGTGGCGTAGTCGTGCGGGTCGATCTTCAGGCGGAACCGGATCTCTTTGAGGATCGTGTTCGACTGGTTCTTGCGGGCTTCGCGGGCCTTCATGTCGGCTTCGTACTTGTACTTGCCGAAGTCCATCAGCTTGCAGACCGGGGGGCGTGCTGTGGGGGCAACCTCGACCAGGTCGAGACCCGCCTCGTCCGCCAGCCGTAGCGCGTCCTCGACGCGTACGATCCCGACCTGCTCACCATTGGGGCCTACGAGCCGCACCTCGGGAACACGGATGCGGTCGTTGATGCGGGGCTCGCTGATGTGCTGCTCCTTAACGTTCGTCGTCGGGGCCGCCGGACGTGGAGAAGGCCCCCACGCGCGGACGCGCACGGAGGCCTACCGAGCCCGGCGGGGCCGCTGCGAGGAACGCACGACACCGCCTGTCTCCCCCGCGGACGGGAGAGGGACCAGGACCCGCGGCACGCTGTGCGTCCCGAGGGTGGGAGGAGGCCTCCGCTTCACGCTCCGGCCCCACGAACGCCAGCCCTGTGCCCCACCTGGAGGACCAGGACCGATGACGCGAGCCGGTCGGTCAGCTGTCAGGGTAGCAGCATGCAGTCAGACCTCCCTCCCGGCGCGATACGACCGTCGTCGGACATCACCCCGCGCGACCCCGCCGACCCCGCCGACCCCGCCGACCCCGCCGACCCCGCCGACCCCGCCGAGGTTCGACACCTCGGACCCCAGGAACCCGCTGCTCTCGCAGCCCGCGACATCGCCGACGTGCCCGCCGCGGAGCTCATCACGACCGCGGCCGTCCACCTCATGAGTGCGGCCGCCGTGAAGTGCGGCCTCGCCGAGGGTGCCGACGCCGAGAACCACCTCGACCTGGCTGAGGCGCGCATCCTCATCACTGCCCTCGCGGGTCTCGTGATCACCTCCGCACCCGACGTGGGGGGCCAGCACGCCCGTTCGCTGCGTGACGGGTTGCGCTCCCTGCAACTGGCGTTCCGGGAGGCATCCCCGGTGCCCGACCCACCGGGCAAGGGCCCGGGAGAACGACTCACCGGCAGCGTCGTCTGAGCTCGGTTCCCGGCCCGAGCCGGCGCTCCACGACGAGACCGCGGCACCCGCCCGAGCCCGTGCCGGTCCGCACACAGCCACCCCGGTGTGTCCGGACGGTGGAGATGGTGGTCGAATGCCTTTAGACCTTGAACCCGCAACGATCTGGAGGACGGCACATGAGCGCCGAACGCAACAGTGACCTGGGCCAGCTGGCCCTCCGTGTGGGCATCGGTGGCACCCTGGTCGCCCACGGCGCCCAGAAGCTGTTCGGCGCCTTCGGCGGCGGCGGCCTCGAGGGCACCGCGGGGGCCATGCACGCCATGGGCTTCCGTCCGGGCAAGCGCAACGCCCTGCTCGCCGGGATCTCCGAGGCCGGCGGCGGAGCCCTGCTGGCCCTGGGTCTCGCCACCCCCGTGGGTGGCGCGTCCGCCGCGGCGGCCATGGCCGCGGCCGCCTTCGTGCACAAGCCGAACGGGTTCTTCGCCACCTCGGGTGGTTTCGAGTACCCCGCCATCCTCGGCCTGGCCAGTATCGCGCTGGCCATCGACGGCCCCGGGCGCTTCAGCCTGGACGCCGCGACGGGCCACGTCTTCAACAAGCGGTGGACCACCGTCCTGGCGGTCGCGGCGGCCGGCGCCGGTGCCTTCGTCACGATCAAGCAGCGGCAGGCCGCTGTGACCGGTGACGCGCAGGAGGCCGCCAACGCTCCCGCCGACGGTCCGGGCCACCCCGTCGCTTCCTGACCCGACCAGCTCGCCGCCTGAGCGGGTGAGCGCCGATGGCCGTGCACCCTTTCCGGGGTCACGGCCATCGGTGCGTGCGGGGTTCAGGAGGCGCTGAGCACGCGGAACTCCAACGACTCGGCTCGCTCAGCCACCAACCCGGTTGCCAGCCGCGCACCCACCACGGTCAACACCTCGTCCAGGGCCGGGCGCGACAACCCGGGGCGAACCCCCAGGACGACGCGGAGTTCCGCGCTCTCACCGGGTTCGCAGCGAACCCCGCGCACGGCGTCGAGGCGGGAGACCGCCTGCTGCACGGCGTCGACGACGGCGGGGTCCAGGGGTGCCGGAACCCAGGCCGAACCCCTCGCCAGCGCCCAGAACGCGCTGCGTCGCACCACGAAGGGCACCGGGCCCGCCGGGTCGAGAACGAGTACGTCGCACTCCTCCTGGACTCCCGACAACGCAGCCTGTCCGGCCGGGACGGGAACCGGTCGGGCATCCGGGCGCCACGACGTCAGCGCCGCGAGGTCGCTGAACAGGGGCAGTCCACGGCGCCCGTCCGGTTGGACGAGCAGAGCGAGGGCCATGTCCGCGCTCTTGTCCCCGGCCACCGCACCGGCCCCGGCAGGCGCGAGCTCAGCCAGTTCGGCGACCACGGGGGCGAACACCCTGCTGGTCGCGAGCGCGGCTATCACCCCACCTTCGGCTCGCACCCGCTCGATGCCCCCGACGGTTTCCTGCCAGGCCGCCAGCGCAACCCCCAGTGCAACCGACCGGGTGCCGTCGTCGGTGGCGAAGGCGTTGGGCTGCAACGTGCGTCCAGCCCAGGGAACTC
>JBPBQU010000627.1:0-3278 GCA_050955085.1 Janthinobacterium lividum
ACAGGTCCGCGACCACCTGCACGCCTGCACGCTCGGCGGGGTGCAGGCCGCCTTCCATGCCATTGGGGATGCGGCCCTGGACCGGATGGCCGCGGCGCTGGAGGACGTGGCGGCCGAGCTCGGGGTTACGGCCGTGGCGAGCGCCGGTCACCGGGTCGAGCACGCGGTGGCCGCGGACGCGCAGATCATCGAGGTCTTCGCCCGCCTCGGGGTGGCCGTCTGCACTCAACCGGCCTTCGACGCCCGCTGGGGTGGCCCCGAGGGCACGTACGCCCGCCGCCTGGGTGCCGACCGCGCAGCAGCGCTGCACCCGTTGGCGGCGTTCGCGGCGGCGGGTGTGCCGTTGGCGCTGGGGTCGGACGCGCCCGTTACGCCCTTCGACCCCTGGGGGGCCGTGCGGGCGGCCGGTTTCCACCGCAATCCCGAGCACGCCACGTCGGTGCGGGCGGCGTTCCTCGCCCACACCCGGGGCGGGCACCGGCTCGCCGGACGAGGGCACCCCGGTGTGTTGCGGCCCGGGGCCCCGGCCACCTACGCGGTGTGGGACGTGGCGCAGCTCGTCGTGCAGGCTCCGGACCGGCGGTTGACGGGATGGAGCACTGATGCGCGTTCCGGCACCCCTGGTCTGCCCGACCTGGATCCAGCGGTGCCCGAGCCGGTGTGTCGGCGCACCGTCGTCGACGGTGTCGTGATCCACGAGGCTCCCGGAGCGGGTCAGGCAGACGTACTCCGCTGGTGACGTAGCCGACACGCCGGACGACGCGCCGGGGCAGGGACCGGATGCGCGTTCAGGGCAGCTCCGGCTGCACCTCCGTGACCTGCCACGATGTACGTCGTCGCAGGTCAGGGGGCGGTTGACACACTCCGTTGGCTGAGTAGTTTCACGGTGCAGTCCACGACGATGAAGACCGATAGGGCTCCGCCGCGCACGCCGTCGCAGTCGCACCACCTGCGACGGCACGCGGGACGGGATCCGTCGGAAGTGGGCGAGGTCGGGTTCGCAGGCCTTTAGACAACGGCGTGCGCCTCGTGGCCGACGGGGCGCTCGACGGCCCGAGGGGCCGGGCGAACCCGACCTGCTTCGTTCAGTATCGCGACGCACCCCGGAAACGGGCACGGTGAATCGACGCCCTCCAGGGCCGGGCACGGCGGGTCGGCGAGGGTACGTCGCACCTGGGGACAGGCACGGCTCACGTAGTCTCCGGTGATGCGCACCCGCCCGATCCCGCCGGTGGCGGTCAACCTGGCGACGAGCCTGCTGGCGGCCGTGATGGGTGGGGTGGCGACGTGGGCGGCCTTCCCCGGGGCGCTGTCCGCGGCTGGTTGCTGGCCGACCGCGATCCTGGGGGTCGCCCTGTTGTCGTGGGCGACCCACGGAGGCCGGATGCGCCGGGGGTTGCTCGCGGGCCTGCTCTTCGGCTTCGCGTTCATGTTCCCCCACCTCGCCTGGAGCGGGACCTACGTCGGGTTGTTGCCGTGGTCGGCGCTCACGCTGGCCTGCGCGCTCTTCTACGCGGGCCTCGGTGCGTTCCTCCCGCGGTTGCAGCGGGCCCGGTTCGGGCTCGGCCCGTTGGCCGTGGCCTGCGGGTGGGTGGCGATCGAGGCTGCCCGCGCGCGGGTGCCCTTTGAGGGTGTCCCCTGGGGGCGTCTCGCCTTCTCGCAGGCGGACGCACCCTTCCTCGGCCTTGCCTCCCTCGGCAGCAGCGCTGCGGTCACCTTCGGGGTGGCGCTGGCGGGGGCACTGCTGGCCCACGCCGTGCTGGTCCTGGTTCGCCTGCCGGCTCCCGTCGGAGCCGGCCGAGGTGTGCACCGCGCCCGCCCGGCGCTCATCTCCCTGGTTCTGGCCGGACTCGTCACGGTCTCGGGCGCCCTGCTCCCACGGCCCACCGACGCCGAGGACGGTACGACGCGCATCGCCGCCGTGCAGGGCAACACCCCGAGCGAGGGGCTCGACTTCAACTCCGAACGTCGGGCGGTACTCGACAACCACGCCAACGCGACACTGGCGCTGGCCGCAGAGGTCGACGCGGGGCGGACCCCGCGCCCGGACATGGTGCTGTGGCCGGAGAACTCCAGCGACATCGATCCCTACGAGAACGCCGATGCGGCCGCGGTCATCGAGGGTGCGGTCGACGCGATCGGTGCGCCCGTCCTGGT
Organism: Janthinobacterium lividum; assembly: GCA_050955085.1. Taxonomy (GTDB): domain Bacteria; phylum Actinomycetota; class Actinomycetes; order Actinomycetales; family Kineococcaceae; genus Kineococcus. The sequence continues at coordinate 2,158 of JBPBQU010000627.1, forward strand.
CGGGGCGGTCCTCGACGGGCCGGGGCGCTTCGTTTCCAACACCGGCCTCGTCGCCACCCCCGCGGACGGGTTGCGCGGCGCCCGCAGCGATCCGGCCCGCCATTACGTCAAGCAGCGGCCGGCGCCCTTCGCCGAGTACATGCCCTACCGTTCATTCTTTCGCACCTTCAGCGACAAGGTCGACCTGATCACGCGCGACTTCGTCCACGGGGACAGTGTCGGCCTGCTCGATGTCGGGGGGGTCCGCGTCGGCGACGTGATCTGTTTCGAGGTCGCCTTCGACGACACCGTGCGGGACTCGGTGCGGGCCGGGGCGCAGTTGCTGGTGGTGCAGACCAACAATGCGACGTTCGGGGAGTCCGACGAGGCCGTTCAGCAGCTGGCGATGTCGCGGTTGCGGGCCGTGGAGTCGGGCCGTGCGGTGGTTCAGATCTCCACCGTCGGGGTGAGCGCGATCATCACCCCCGACGGCGCCGCCCACGACGAGACCACGTTGTTCACCCAGGCCGTCCTGCAGGGTGACATCCCGCTGCGTTCCAGTGAGACCGTCGCGACGCGCGTGGGTGCGGGTCCCGAGCTGGCATTGTCCGCTCTTGCCGTCCTGCTCCTGCTCCTGGCCCGCCGCGGCCCGCGCACCGTTGCTCGCCGGGGTCACGGCCGGGGTGAGCGCCAGGAGCCCGCACCGACCAGTCCGATGCCCCCCACCCCGATGCCCCCCACCCCGGTGTCTCGGTGAGCCCCGCGACGGGGGTGACGCGGCGACGCGGGCGGCGCCTGACCTGGCTGCCCGTCGTGGTGATCGTGCTGCTGGTTGTGGAGATCTGGTTGCTGGTCGAGCTGGGCCACGCGATCGGGACCGGCTGGGTTCTGGTCCTACTCCTGGTGGAGACCACCTTCGGGCTTCTCGTGCTGCGCCGGGCGGGTCGTCGAGCGCTCGAGGCGTTGCGGGCCACCGCGGGCGTTCCCCTGGGCGCACCCGTGCCGGGTCGCCCGGCGGGTGTGGTGGGGGATTCGCTGCTCTTCGGTGCCGGTGGTGCACTGCTGGTGCTGCCCGGGATGCTCAGTGACGTCTTCGGATTGCTCTGTCTCTTCCCGCCGAGTCGCCACGCGCTCCGCCGGGC
>JBPBQU010000628.1:0-3274 GCA_050955085.1 Janthinobacterium lividum
TCCCGGGTCGGCCGCGGCGACGGTGGACCCTGCGCAGGTCGTGCCTGCGACCCCGGTCGAGGAACTCCCGCTGCTGAACGAACCCGCGGACGGGATGCCGCCCGTCGTCGTCGACGAAGCAGGACTCGCCGAGGTCGTCGCAGCCTTCGCGGGCGGGACGGGGCCCGTCGCGGTCGATGCGGAACGCGCGTCGGGCTACCGCTACGGCCAACGTGCGTTCCTCGTCCAGCTGCGGCGTGCGGGCGCGGGCACGGCGCTCATCGACCCCGACGCGTTGCCCGACCTCTCCAGCCTCGGTGCGGCACTGACGGGGGTGGAGTGGGTGCTGCACGCAGCCAACCAGGACCTCCCGTGCCTCGCGGAACTCGGGATGCGCCCCACGACGCTCTTCGACACCGAACTCGGCTCCCGCCTCGCGGGACTGCCCCGCGTCGGTCTCGGCGCGGTCGTCGAGGAACTGCTCGGGGTACGGCTGGCGAAGGAGCACTCGGCCGTCGACTGGTCGACCCGCCCGTTGCCACTCCCGTGGTTGACCTACGCCGCGCTCGACGTCGAGGTCCTCGTGCAGGTGCGCGATCTGCTGGCGCGACGCCTCGGCGCACAGGGGAAGCTGGAGTGGGCCCGGCAGGAGTTCGCGGCCGTCGCGGCAGCCGTCCCGCCACCCCCGCCGGCCGAGCCCTGGCGGCGGGTCTCGGGCCTGTCCACGGTGCGCACGCGTCGTCAGCTCGCCGTCGTCCGCGCCCTGTGGGAGGCGCGCGACGCGGAGGCCCGCCGCCGCGACACCTCCCCCGGGCGGTTGCTGCCCGACTCCGCGATCGTCGCCGCCGCCCGCGCCACACCCCGTTCGGCGCAGGCTCTCGCCTCCACGTCAGGCTTCAGTGGACGCGCCGCCCGCAGCCGCCTGGAGCTGTGGGCGCAAGCCGTCGCCGACGGCCTGGCCGTGCCGGACGCGGACCTGCCGGTCCAGACGGTGCGCGGGGACGGTCCGCCGCCGCCGCGGGCGTGGGCCGCGAAGCACCCCGAGGCCGCCGACCGCCTCAGCGCCGTCCGCGACGTCGTCGCGGGTATCGCCGCGGAGCACGAGCTGCCCGTGGAGAACCTTCTGCAACCGGATGCGCTCCGGCGCCTCGCGTGGGCTCCCCCGGTGCCGCTGGACGTCACCGGGGTACGCACCGCACTGCAGGAGCGCGGGGCCAGGACCTGGCAGACCGACCTCGTGGTCGAGCCTCTGCTGGCCGCCCTGGTGCAGGCCCAGGACATCGCTATCGATGCCCCTGCCCCTGCCCCTGCCCCTGCCCCTGACGATGCGGTGGCGGAGCCGGGCCCTGCGGGCTGACGCCGTCCGGGTACCGGGCACCCGTCGTCTTGCCCCGACGGCCATCCTGCGCGACAGTCGGTTCGACGGTGTCGAGGACGCGCCGCCGAACCGAGGGTGACGGAGGTGCCACGGTGGAACGACTCACCCTGGACCAGGCGTTGTCGGCACCGTCGCTGGCCCGGCACTGGGTGTGCGAGCGCTGCCCCACCGAACACCTGCCCGAGGCCCGCCGCTGGATCGCGGAACTCCTCACCAGTGAGCTCGTGGCCAACGCCCTGGAACACGGCAGTGGTCCCGTCGTGTTGTCCCTGACCCACGACGAGGACGGAATCCTCGTCGGTATCTCGGATCAGGAAACCGGGCTGCCTGCCCTGCGCAGCCAGGCGCCGGGGGCCACGGCCGGACGCGGGATCGCCTTGGTGGACGCGCTCGCGACGGCCTGGGGGCACTATCCCAACCACCGTCAGGATCTCGCGGTGGCCGGCGGCGAGGAGAGCGGAGCCACGGACAGCGGATGGCCGCAGCCCGATGCCGACGACGAACCGGCCCCGGGGCAGGCGGGCAAGACGGTGTGGTTCCATCTCGCAACCCGATGAGCTCAACCGCGGTCCGGCGGAGCGCGGTGCGGGAATCGGCGCAGCGCAGTGGGGCGCGGTCCCCGTCCAGGCAACGACGCCCGGTGTCCTCCGGGGAGAACATGCACCAACTCAGCACGAATCAGCTCACTGCATGACGAACTGGGTGAGGTAGATCCCCATGACAGTCTCTTCCTTCTTACCGTCGGTGTCTGTCGTGTAGGCCTTGATGACTTTCTCCTGCAACTCGTCCTTGTAGTGCTGACGCTGCCCGGCGTTGGAGAGGTCGGCCATCGACAGGTTGCTGAACTCCCCGATCGCGAGGTCGAGCGCCTTGGAACCGTCGGGGCCGCTGGCACCCTCCTTCGCTCCACTGATCTCGACACTCTGCAGCGCGAGGCCGACCTTCAGGTAGTGCCCGTCGGTGAGGTTGAGGCTGATCGGATCAAGGGTGACAACGGCACCTGGGACGAGAACGACCTTCTCCGTAGCCGCCGCGGCCGAACTGCTGCCCTTGGTCATGAAGAAGACGCCCCCACCGGCACCGCCGGCGACGACCACGGCCGCGATCACGGCAATGATGAGCTTCTTCTTGCCGCCGGGCGCCTTCTCTGTGTCGTCGCCCTTGCTCTTACCGGCCATGGTGGCCTCCGTTCGTTGCTCGGTGAGTCAGGTGGTCAGTGGGTGACGTTGCCGGCGAGGTCGGGCACGATGCCCGTCACCACCGCGTTCGTGACGCTCGGCGCGCTCGCCTCGAGCGTGGTGGGTTCCCCGGTCTCCACCTCGGCGGGTCCGTTCGTCGTGGGCAGACCCGCCGCGACCTGCGGCAGGAGGGCCTTCACGGCGTCGGTGGAGGGCGAGGCGACGGTGAGGTCGACGCGTCGGTTACCGGCCAGCGCCCGTGCATCGCTGTCCGGGTACAGCGGACGGCTGTCCGCGTACCCGGTGGAGGACAACCGTTGCGGGCTGACCCCGTTGTTCACGCGGAAGAAGTTCAGGACGGTGTTCGCCCGGTTGGAGGAGAGGTCCCAGTTGTCCCGGTAGCGCACCGAGGACGACAACGGCAGCGAGTTCGTGTGGCCCTGCACCGCGATGCCGTTGGGCAGGGCGGCGAGGATCGGTCCGATGACCGAGAGGACCTCGAGGCCCTTGGGTTCGACATCGGCGCTCGCGTTGGCGAAGAACACGTTGTCGGCGACCAGGCCCACGACCAACCCGTCGGAGGTGATCCGGTAGGTGACCTGGTTCTGGTCATCCTTGGCCGTGAGCGCGTCGTTCAGCTGTTTCTCGATGCCCCGGTAGTCCTCGACCTCCTTGGTGGCGGCCTCGAGGTCGGCGCCCGCCTGAGCCTTCTGCGCCTGCTGGAGGATCTGCTGGGTCT
>JBPBQU010000629.1:0-3163 GCA_050955085.1 Janthinobacterium lividum
GGACGTGTGACGTGCTCACCGGCCCGATGTCCTGGGTGAGCCCCCGGAAGACCGTCACGCGGGCGTCGTCGACCCCCACGAAATACTGCTGCTGGCTCCAGTGCCAACCACTGAACCCACCCCCCACGAGCAGCAGGACGAGCAGCACCGGGCCGGCGACCCACCGCACCCGGCGGCGGCGGCGCTCGCGGGCGAGCTGGACGGGGTCGCCTTGGTCGTCGTGGTCCGCGTCGTCGTCGGTCCGCGCGGACGCGCCGAGGGCGGCGGCGCGGGCTGCCGGAGTCCCGGCGGCGGAGGAGCGTCGCGGCCGGTGAGAGGCCGCTGCCCCCACGACCTGCGGGATGGTCGAGGGCGGTGGCCCGCCGCGGAGCTCGACGACGTCGGCCACCACGCAGGAGATGTTGTCCGGTCCACCGCCGCGCAGTGCGAGCTCGACGAGGCGTTCGCAGGTCGCGTCCGGGGCAGCATCCGCGCTCAGGGCCTGGGTCAGGGTCTCGTGGCTGACCACCCCCGAGAGGCCGTCGGAGCACAGCAGGAAGCGGTCCCCGGCGCGCGCCTCGCGCACCGAGAAGTCGGCATCGTCGTCCTCGCGACCCGTGAGCACCCGCATGATCACCGAGCGCTGCGGGTGCCGTTCGGCCTCCTCGGGACTGATCCGGCCTTCGTCGATCAGCGACTGCACGTAGCTGTGGTCCTTGGTCAGCTGCGTGAGCTCCCCGTCGCGCAGCAGGTAACCGCGTGAGTCACCGATGTGCGCCAGTACGAGCCGGGACCCCGCGCGCAGGATCGCCGTGACGGTCGTGCCCATCCCGGCGAGCTCGGGTTCCTGCGCGACGCGGCGGCGCAACTGCGCGTTGGCCGCGTCCAGTGCGGTGTGCAGGTGCTCGGCCGCGTCGTCACTACCGTGCGACTCCCCGTCGAGGACGGACAGCTCACCCACCGCGAGCGAGGACGCGACGTCCCCGCCCGCGTGTCCGCCCATGCCGTCGGCGACGACGAGCAGGTGCGGACCCGCGTAGCCGGAGTCCTGGTTGCTGGATCGGACGAGACCCACGTCGGAACGTGCCGCGAAATGCAGGGCGATGGCCACCACCGTCACCGCCGCAGTTCGAACACGGTCTTGCCGATGCGCAACGGCGTACCGGCGTCGAAGGGGGTGGGGGTGCTCAGTCGGTCGCGCCCCAGGAAGCTGCCGTTGGTGGACTGCAGGTCCTCCACCACCCAGCCCTCACCGGCGGGGTTCGGGGAGATGCGGACGTGTCTGGTGGAGGCGTACTCGTCGTCGAGGACGAGCGTGCAGTCGGCGCCGCGGCCGATGAGGACGGGGGCCTGGCCCAGGGTCAGGGTCGTGCCGCGCAGTGACCCCTCGGTGACGACGAGCGTGGCGCGCTTGGGCCGTGGCGACTCGGGCGCCGGTTGCGGGCGCCGGGCGCGGGGCCGGTCCTTCTCGGTGCGCCGCGCTGTCACCCGGGTGCCGAAGAGGTCGGCGCGCAACACACCGACCACGGCGATCACGAAGATCCACAGCAGGACGAGCAGGCCGAGGCGCAGGACGGTGAGAGTCAGCTCGCTCACGAGGTGACCTCGCGCGCCGTCGTCACGACCGGGACGGTGGGGGGGAACCCGGTGACGGGTGTGGTGGTGGGGCGCAAGCCTCAGGTCCAACCCTCGTCGCGACGCGCCGCGTGGAAGACGATCTTCGTACGGCCCAGCATGACGACCGTCCCGTCGAAGAGGTCGATGGAGGACACCCGCTCACCGTCGACGAACGTGCCGTTGGTGGAGCTGAGATCCATGAGACGAGCGCCCTGCGCGTTGACGCGGATCTCGGCGTGGCGGCGCGACACCCCGGGGTCGTCCACCACGACGTCCGCGTCGGACCCTCGGCCCAGCACCGTGACGGCCTCGGAGAGGACGTACCCCCGCCCGTCCACCTCGAGTCGGGGCCGGCCTGCGGAGGCGGTCCGGGGAGTCGCGGGCGCGACCCGACCCTTGATCGTGGAGGACAGGACGCGAAAGACTCCTGTCTCGAGGTCGGCGGCTTCCAGGAAGTCGACCCGGACCGGCCCCACGAAGGAGTAACGCTGCTTGTCGGCGTGCTGGGTCACCGCGGCCACCAGCTCGTCGGACAACGTGTCCTGCCAGGAGGCGATCTTGTCGTGGTCGGCGGGGCCGAGTTCCACGACGAAGGTGTTGGGGACGAGCGTGCGCCCGCGGGAGAGGACAGCCGCGCGGTCGTCCAGCTCGCGGCGCAGGGCACTGGCGACCTCGACAGGCTGCACCTCGCTGCGGAAGGCGCGCGCGAAGACGCCGTTGACAGCGCGTTCGACGCCGCGTTCGAAACGATCGAGAACTCCCACGCGTCGCCCTCCCTCGTCTCGTCTCGTGCGTAGACCATGGACTCTCGGCATCGTAGCGGGCGGGCCTCGGGTGTCCCGGTCCTCGGCGGGGCCTGTGGGTGGAGGTGCGGTGTGGGTTCGGGCGCGTGCGCTCGTCCTGACCGGGGTCGGGGGGCTGCTACGGTTGTGATGTCTGCGCGAGTGGCGGAATAGGCAGACGCGCACGGTTCAGGTCCGTGTGCCCGAAAGGGCGTGGGGGTTCAACTCCCCCCTCGCGCACAGATGTACCGAGGCCCTGGCCAGGGGAACCCTGGTCAGGGCCGTTGTTCGTTGCCGGGTTTGGGCTTGACGCGCCGTCGTCAGCAGTGGTCACCATTCGTCTCTGGGTATCCCTCCAAGGGCGAGACAACTGCCGGAGAACATGGTTTCCGCGTCCGCACACGCTGGAGGCGGGGAATACGTCCGCCGTTCCTAGGCACCCCGTCAGTTGGGTACTGGATGACTTCTGTGCGGTAGCCAACCTGTGACGTCACCCACCTCGTCGTAGGGACCGGGCCAACTCAGCTAGACCTCCTTAGTGTGGGTCTTCGGATCTGAGTGTGGGTAGGCGGGCCTAACCGTTGCTGGACTGCTAGCTCGATCTTGCGGTCATGGACCCCTTCTGTGTCAAGGCCCGGGTCAGGCGGGGGTCTTGCGCGGTCGTCTGCGGGTGACGACGATGGGTGCGGCGGGTCCGGGAAGTGACTTCTCCGAAGAGCCGGCATCGGGGTCCGAGCCGGTCGCGCTGGAGCCAGTAGACGCCCCCACTTGTCCTCCCGGGCCCG
>JBPBQU010000630.1:0-3145 GCA_050955085.1 Janthinobacterium lividum
GATCGCCATCGTGGGTGGGACGGGTTCCGGCAAGTCAACGCTGGCCGGGTTGCTGGTGCGCCTGCTCGATCCCACGACGGGCACGGTGCTGCTCGACGGTGTCGACGTACGAGAACTCGCCGAAGGTCAGATCGCCGGGGCCGCGGCGCTCGTCCCGCAGTCGACGTTCGTCTTCGACGACACCATCCGAGGCAACGTCGCCCTCGGCCTCGAGGACGCCTCCGCGGAGCACCCCGTCACCGACGACGACGTGTGGCAGGCCCTGCGGTTGGCCCGCGCCGACGGTTTCGTGTCCTCGCTGCCGAACGGTCTCGACGAACTGGTCGGGGAACGCGGATCGACACTGTCCGGTGGGCAACGACAACGGTTGGCGCTGGCCCGTGCGCTGGTCCGTAAACCCCGGTTGCTGGTCCTTGACGACGCGACGAGTGCCCTGGACCCGGCGGTGGAACGATCGGTACTGGACGGGTTGGCGCGGTCCGGGGTGGGGGCGACCGTCGTCGTCGTCGCGTACCGGCCCGCGACGATCGCGCTGGCCGACGAGGTGGTGCACCTGGAACACGGCCGGGTCGTGGACCGCGGACCGTCCGAGGAGGTCGCCGCGCGCGACCCCGGGTATCGAGACCTGGTCACGGCCTACGCCCGGGCCGCGGCCGCTCGCGCCGGGGACGAGGATGCGGCGTGAACACGACGACAGGGCAACCCGGCGTGTTGCGACGCGCCCGCGAACTGGCCCCGGAGTTCGCGACCGGCCTCGGCGTGACCCTCGCGATCGCCGCCGCGACGACGTTGGGGAAACTCGTCGTCCCGATCGCCGTGCAGCAGACCGTCGACACCGGAGTCCAGGCCGACGGCGGCCCGGATGTCGGGCGAGTGATCCTCCTCTGCGTGCTCGCCGCCGCGGTGGTGCTCATCACCGCGGCCACGGCGTGGGTGGTGAACGTGCGGTTGTTCCGCGCGACCGAAGCCGGGTTGGCGAGTTTGCGGACCCGCGCGTTCCGGCACGTACACGACCTGGCGGTGTTGACCCAGAGCAGCGAACGGCGCGGATCGCTGGTGAGCCGCGTCACGAGTGACGTCGACACCATCTCGACGTTCCTGCAGACGGGGATGCTCGTGCTCGTGTTGTCACTCGGGCAGGTGGTGCTGGCGACGGTGGTGATGTTCTTCTACTCGTGGCCGCTCGCCCTCGTGGTGCTGGCCTGTTTCGTACCGTTGGTGCTGGTGCGTAACCGGTTGCAGCGACCCGTGGCCCGCGCCTACGGCGCCGTCCGGGTACGGATGGGTGAACTGCTCGGGGCGATCTCGGAGACCGTCGTCGGAGCCGACGTGATCCGCGCCCACGCCGCCTCGGCCCGGTCGTGGCGGGCCATCGACGCCGCCGTCGAAGCCCACCGCAAACAGGCCGTGAAAGCCCAGGTCGCGACCGCGGCGACGTTCACCGTCGGCGTGTTCGTCTCCGGTCTCGTCGTCGCACTCGTCATCGTGGTCGGGACGCTGCTCGGGATCGACGGTGACATCACCCTCGGGCGGTTGCTCGCGTTCCTGTTCCTCGCGCAGTTGTGGGTGGGCCCGGTGCAGGCCAGCACCGAAGTGCTCAACGAACTCCAGAACGCCCTCGCCGGGTGGCGCCGCGTCGTCGACCTCATCGACACCCCCGTCACCGTCCCCGAACCCGCCGTTCCGCGAGTGCTGCCGGTCGGGCCGGTGGACGTGCGCGTCGAGGACGTCGCCTACACCTACCCCGGAACCGACAAGATCGTGCTGAGCGGCGTCACCCTGCACTTCACCGCCGGTTCGCGGACCGCGATCGTCGGCGAGACCGGTTCCGGCAAGACGACCCTGTCCCGCCTGGTGACCCGCCTCGTCGACCCTTCCGCGGGACGGGTGCTGTTGTCCGGGGTGGACGCGCGGGACCTGCCGTCCGCGGAGTTGCACCGTCGGGTGGTGGCGGTTCCGCAGGAAGGGTTCCTCTTCGACGCGACCCTCGGGGAGAACGTGCGCCGCGGGCGTCCCGGGTCGACGGACGCCGACGTGCGTTCGGCGTTCGTGGATCTCGGGCTGGGTTCGTGGTTGGACGGGCTACCGGAGGGGTTGGGAACTCCCGTCGGTCAGCGTGGGGAACGGTTGTCCGCCGGCGAACGCCAGCTCGTCGCCCTCGCCCGCGCCCATCTCGCCGACCCCGACCTCCTCGTCCTGGACGAGGCGACGTCGTCGGTGGACCCGGCGACGGAGGTGCGGTTGCAGCGGGCGTTGGAGGGGGTGCTGAGCGGTCGGACGTCGGTCGCCATCGCGCACCGGTTGTCGACGGCGGAGGCTGCGGACACGGTGGTGGTTGTGGATGGGGGGCGGGTTGTCGAGGTCGGGTCGGCGGTGGAGCTGGCCGGGGCGGGTGGGCCGTACTCGCGGTTGCACGCGGCGTGGACGGCGCAGCACACCTGAGTGCTCGATCCGCTCACGCCAGTCACATCCTAATTGGTGTTCTCTCGCCTGTGGTACCGGCGCGGTTCCCGCTTTCCTGATCACGAGCGCCGCATTGCCCCTGCGTGAGCTCTCAGGGGTTCCTCACGTCAACCCGAGGGCGCTCTCCCAGGGCCACGGCAAGGTCGCGTTTCAGCAGGTCAGGAGCAGTGTGAGCGGAGCTCCCGGGCTGCGGGCGTGGTGGCGTAACCCGGAGGCGATGTTCACCCAGCCATCGAGTCGCAGCAGACTGATCGCAGTGTCGCGCAGGGTGGCCATGACCTGGGGTCCGTTGCCGGTGCGGACCTGGGAGCGGTCCTCGTCGAAGGTCACATCGCGGACCCAGTGCACCCGGTTCTCGATCGCCCAGTGCGAGGTGACCCACCGGGCCAACACCACCGGCGGGGCGGCTCGGTGGTCGGCGGAGGCGAGCACGTAGACGACCTCCACGCTCTTCTTCCTCTTCTTGGTGACGGTGCGTCGGATCTGCGCGATCTGGGTTGCACCGGGGAACTCGATCCACGCCGGCACGGTGGTGACCTTGATGGCGCGGGTCGCGCGGCGCCCGTGGCCGGTGTCGGTGGCTCGGTAGGCGGGGATCTTCGACCAGGGCAGTTGCGTGCAGGCCCGGTACAGGTTCGGGCGGTTCTTCTTGATGGTGAACACGTAGTCCCCGCCGGCGTCA
>JBPBQU010000631.1:0-3125 GCA_050955085.1 Janthinobacterium lividum
CTGGTAGGGCGTCTTGCCGCTGCCCGCGCAGAGACCCCACAGGGCGCGGTCGCTCGCACCGGTGCCCGACCACGGGGTTGGGAGCGAGAGCTTCACCGCGGCCTTGAGGGAGCTCGCGTCCGGAGCGAGGGCGAGCACGGTCTCCCGGCTCCAGCCCGTCCCGAACATCGCCGTTTCGCTCACGGATGGACTCTAGGGGGGACCCCCGACACGGGCTCTCAGCCGCGCGTCACTCCCATTCGATGGTGCCCGGGGGCTTGCTCGTGACGTCGAGCACGACCCGGTTCACCTCGGGGACCTCGTTGGTGATGCGGGTGGAGATCTTCTGCAGCACGTCGTAGGGCAGGCGGGTCCAGTCCGCCGTCATGGCGTCCTCGGAACTGACGGGGCGCAGCACGATCGGGTGGCCGTAGGTGCGCCCGTCGCCCTGGACCCCGACGGAGCGGACGTCGGCGAGCAGCACGACCGGGCACTGCCAGATCTCCCGGTCCAGACCGGCCGCCGTGAGTTCCGCACGGGCGATGGCGTCCGCGGCCCGCAGGATCTGAAGACGTTGCGGCGTCACGGCACCCACGATGCGGATCGCGAGCCCCGGACCGGGGAACGGCTGGCGCCACACCATCGCCTCGGGCAACCCGAGCTGGACACCGACGGCGCGGACCTCGTCCTTGAACAGGGCTCGCAACGGTTCGACGAGCTCGAAGGCCAGGTCGTCGGGCAGCCCACCGACGTTGTGGTGGCTCTTGATGGTCGCGGCTCCGCTACCGCCGCCGGACTCGACGACATCGGGGTAGAGGGTGCCCTGGACGAGGAACCTGACCTCGCCCGCATCGTCACCCGCGGCCTCCTGCGCGACGACCTCACGCGCGGCGACCTCGAACACGCGGATGAACTCGCGGCCGATGATCTTCCGCTTCTGCTCAGGATCGCTGACCCCGTCGAGGGCGTCCGCGAAGCGCTTGACGGCGTCGACGACGTGGAGTTTCACCCCGGTCGCCGCCACGAAGTCCTTCTCGACCTGCTCGGCCTCACCCGCGCGCAACAGGCCGTGGTCGACGAACACGCAGGTGAGCTGCTCCCCCACGGCGCGTTGCACCAGTGCGCCGGCGACGGCGGAGTCGACCCCGCCGGACAGCGCGCAGATGACCTTGCCGTCACCGATCTGTGCGCGGATACGGGCGACCTGCTCCTCGATCACATTGCCCGTCGTCCAGTCGGGCGCGATCTTCGCCCCCTCGCGCAGGAAGTTCACCAGGACGTCCTGGCCGTGGGTGGAGTGCCTGACCTCGGGGTGCCACTGCACGCCGTAGAGCTGACGCTCGTCGTTCTCGAACGCGGCGACCGGGGTCGCGTCCGAACTCGCCGTCACCCGGAAACCCGCCGGAGCAGCGGAGACGCTGTCCCCGTGCGACATCCACACCGCCTGATCCGTCGGCTGGTCACGCAACAGGGTGGACCCCGCCTCGTCGATGCGGGCCGCGGTGCCGCCGTACTCGCGCTTGCCGGTTTGGGCGACCTCGCCACCCAGCGCCTTGGCCATGGCCTGGAATCCGTAGCAGATGCCGAGGACGGGAACCCCCGCGTCGAACAGCGCGGGATCGACCTGCGGGGCACCCTCGGCGTACACACTCGACGGGCCGCCGGAGAGGATCACCGCAGCCGGGTCCTTCGCCAGCATCTCCGCCACCGACATCGAACTCGGCACGATCTCGGAGTAGGTGTCGGCCTCCCGCACGCGGCGCGCGATGAGCTGCGCGTACTGGGCGCCGTAGTCCACGACGAGGACGGGGCGGTGGGTGCGCTCGGCGACCGCCTCCGCTGGGGGTGCGGGAGTCGGGGTTTCGGGAGTCGGGGTTTCGGGAGTCGGGGTTTCGGTCTCGAACTGGCTCTCGGGCGCGTCGGGCGTCACCGGGCAAGGGTAACCGTCACCCGCGCGCGCTTATCCCGTGGAGACCCGCCCGGATTCCGATTACCGTCGGCTGACGTGCGCTCTCTCCCGCTGAGCGATCCCGGCACCCCCGACGTCCGCTCCCCTCTCCGCCTCCTGCTGCGCACCGCTGTGCAGCAGTGGCCGGAGATGACCGCCGGTTCGTTGTTCGGGACCGGGTGGCTCCTCGCCCAGGCCGTGCTGCCCGCTGCCATCGGCCGCGCCCTCGACACCGGGATCGTGGCGGGTGATCCGCAGGCCCTGCTGCACTGGTCGCTCGTCGTCGTCGCGCTCGCGATCACCACCACGCTCGCGGCGGTGATGCGCCACCGCTACGGGGTGACGAATTGGCTCACCGCCTGCTTCCGCACCCTTCAACAGGTCGGTCGTCACACGTCGCGCGCCGGCACGGCCGTCACCACGAAACTGCCCCAAGGCGAGGTGCTCGCGTCCATCGCCTCCGACGGGCCGCGCCTCGCGGACGCCTTCGACGTCACCCAGCGGGCGATCGCCTCGCTCGTCGCGGTGGTCGTCGTCGCGATCCTCGTCCTGTCGACGTCGGTCCCGCTGGGGGTGATCGTGCTCGTCGGCGTCCCCGTCATGATGATTCTCCTGTTGCTCGTGCTGCGGCCGCTGCAGGAGCGACAACATCTGCACCGCAAGCTGTCCGGTGAACTCACCTCGATCGGCACGGACACCGTGCGGGGCCTGCGGATCCTGCGGGGCGTCGGCGGTGAGGAGGTGTTCCTGGGCCGCTACCGGGACAAGTCGCAGCAGGTGCGCGCAGCCGGGGTCCGCGTCGCGGTGTGGGAGTCGACGCTGGAGGCCCTGCAGGTGCTCGTCCCCGGCGTCCTCGTCGCCGCACTGGTCTGGGCCGGGGCCCGCGCCACCGTGCGCGGGGAGATCACCCCAGGTGACCTCGTCGCGCTCTACGGTTACGCCGCGTTCCTCACCTCGCCGTTGCGGATGTTGGTGGAGTCAGCCGACAAGTACGCCCGTGCGCTCGTCGCGGCCCGCCGGCTCATCACCCTCCTCGAGATCCCGCCCCTGCTGAGGGAACATGGGCACGCAGTCGGTGTCGGTGGTGACCTGAGCGACCCGGACTCCGGCGTGGTCGCCGCCGCCGGGCGGTTCACGGCACTGGTCTGCGACCCGCCCGAGGACGCTGCCGACCTCGCCCGCCGGCTCACCCGCTTCG
>JBPBQU010000632.1:0-3096 GCA_050955085.1 Janthinobacterium lividum
GTCGCGTCCCGCGGTGACGTCGACCGCACAGGGAGGACGGAAGAACAATCGTTGCGTCTGTTCAGGGTCCAGGGCTGCGAAGTGGCGCACGGTGCGGGTCCTCGAGGCTCAGAGGTATGGGGTCACGGCGGGTACGAGGTCCTTCACGGTCCGCCCCGACGTGGTGGCGCCGATGGCGGTCATGGCCCAACCCGCACCGTCGCGCGCGAGCTTGGCCATGACCTGGGCGTTGTGCCGCCCCGACCCCGTGAGGTCGTAGCGGGCGATCTCGCTCTGCTGCGGGCCGGCCGCGTCGAGGAGGCGGCAGAACGCGTTCTCGACCTGGGAGAAGTCCTGCCCCGTGAAGCTGTTCACGGTGAAGACCAGGGTCGTGATCCCCGCGGGCACCGCACTGAGGTCGACGACGATGGTCTCGTCATCGCCGTCCCCCTCACCCGTGCGGTTGTCCCCCGTGTGCTGGACAGAGCCGTCCTTGCTGCGCAGCTGCTGGAACCACACCTGGTCGACGAGCTGGCCGCGCGCGTCGAAGAGTAGGCAGGAGGCGTCGAGGTCGACGTCGACGGACTTCTTGCGGCCGAGGAAGCCCTTGCTGACAGCGTCCCAGCCCAGGCCCATGACGACGCGGATGAGCGCACCCCCGCCGGACTTCTCCAGCGACAACTTTTGTCCTTTGGCCAGGCTGACGGCCATGTGGTGCTCCTCGTGTCCGGTCTGCGGTGGTGGTGTCTGGCGGTGGTGGTGTCTGGCGGTGGTGAGTCTTGTGGGTGTGGTGTCGTCCTGGCCGATTCAGGTGTGGCGCGGCACGGTGCCGTCGCCACCCCACTCGAAGTCGTCGAACCCGTAGGCGAGTGCCACGTCACGTTGTGGGCCGAGGAAGAACTCGTTCTCGCGCCGTACGACGAGGTCCCCCGCGACGTTGTGGATGGATGCGATGGCGCACGTCCTCGCCCCCTCGGGAGGCTCCGAAGACCACACCTCCAGAGTCCCACCCCCACGACGACCGATACTCAGACGCGGCGCCAGCGCGGTGTAGTCCGGCGCCGCCGCCCCCACCGCGTAGACGTAGAGCACCATGCGGCGCAGTACGTCGAGGTGTTTGGCGTCGACGAGGATCTGTTCACCGCCGTCCTCGCTGCGGGTACCCAGGCGCAGCACCTGGTGGGCCCCGTATCCCGGTGCGGCAAGGAGTTCACCCAGCGACTGCACCGCGCCCGAGTGACGAGCGCGCGTCTCCCAGAGGCACCCCAGGTGGACGTCGGAGGAACGATGCAGACCCGAGGAGGTCCGCTGCCGTTCCCACTCCAGCGTGACGCGCAACGTGCCACCGCGGCGCTGGGCCGCAGCGACCGTGCGGGTCGGCTCGTCGGCGTCGAGGACGATCCGGGCCTCGGACTCACGCGGCTGACCGACGACCGCGACGGGCGCGGCACCCGCGGGGGCCGCCAGCGCCGGACGGGGCGGTGTCGGCGCCGGACGGGGTGGCCGCGGGGGGGGCGAGCGGACGGGCAGAGGTGCCGGGTACAAGTGGTCGTGCAACGAACGAGTACTGCGTTGCCGCCCCGGCCTGCCGAGGAAGATATGAACCTCCTCGGCCGGCCGCTGCCCGCTGTCCACCGACGCCGCCTCCGATCCACAGCTCCCGTCAGCTCACCTGCGCGTGATCTTCCCGCGGCGCACTCACGGGGTTGCGTCGGTTGTGCACGATGGAGGACAACAACGCGGCGACGATGAAGGCGACGCCGACGAGACCCGTCACGACCTCCGGCACCTCGAACTCGATGCTCACCAACAGGATCGCCGCCAACGCGCCGATGGCCCACAACGCGCCGTTCTCCAGGAACGGGAACTGGCTGAGCGTCCCCTCGCGGACGAGGTGCACGGTCATCGACCGGATGAACATTGCCCCGACGCCGAGTCCGATCGCGATGATGATGGCGTCGTTGGTGATGGCGAAGGCGCCGATGACCCCGTCGAAGGAGAACGACGCGTCGAGGACCTCGAGGTAGAGGAACAGGAAGAAGGCGGCCTTGCCGCCGAGCTTCGCGATCTCGCTCGGGCCCTTACGGGCCGGCAGGGTCTCCGACTCCCCGTCGTCACCGACGTCGAACAACTCTCCGAGTCCGTCGACGAGGAGATAGACGACCATCCCGAGCAGCCCCGCGGCGAGCACCGTCTGGGAGTGGTCGGAGGCGAAGGTCTTGGCGACGATGAAGAGGACGACCCCACCGACGATGACCGGCATGGCCCCGATGCGGCCCATCTTCTCCAGGACGCGTTCCAGACCGCCCAGCCAGTGATGTTCCTTCTCCCCAAAGATGAAGTTGAGGAAGAGCATCAGCAGGAACATGCCCCCGAAGGCGGCGATCGTCGGGTGCGCCTGGTTGAGGATATAACCGTACGTGCCGGCTTCCTCGGGGTTGCCCTTCTCCAGGGCGAGCTGGACGGCCTTGATGGGCGAGATCGAGGCGGTGACGCCGACGAGCAGCAGCGGGAAGATCAGGCGCATGCCGAACACGGCGACGATGATGCCGACGGACAGGAAGATCTTCTGCCAGAAGTCGTTCATCCGCTGTAGCACTGTCGCGTTGACGACAGCATTGTCGAAGGACAGGCTGATCTCCAGGACGGCCAGGATCGCCACCAACCCGATGCCTTCGACCCCGTCGTAGAGGACGGCCAGGACGAGGCCCAGTGCCGTCACAGCGAAGGCCCAGCCATAGGTCTTGAGGATCACGCGTCAACTTCCTGTTTGCCGGAGGCCCTCACGGGCAGATCACCGCACCTTCACAGGTGTCGGCAGCAGGCAGCCGTTCGTCACGACCCACGACGGGGTGATGACGGACGGCTGCCAGGGGGTGGTGCAGGTCAGACGCTGACGCCGAAGTCCGTCGCGATCCCGCGCAGACCGTTGGCGTAGCCCTGGCCGACGGCGCGGAACTTCCAGTCGCCGCCGTTGCGGTACAGCTCGCCGAAGACCATCGCGGTCTCGGTCGACGCGTCCTCGGTGAGGTCGTAACGGGCGACCTCGGTGCCACCGTCGGCGTTGAGGACCCGGATGAAGGCGTTGCGGACCTGCCCGAAGGACTGTTTACGGGT
>JBPBQU010000633.1:0-3074 GCA_050955085.1 Janthinobacterium lividum
GGCCTCGGGGCGACACACCAGACCGGGTGGACCGCACTGGTCGCGCACCTGTTGCACCCCCGGCTACCCCCGAACCCACCCGGGCGCTGACCGCACCCCGCCGTTGCGCCCGCATCCGCGAGGATGTAGGCGCAACGCGCCCGGGTGGCCCACTGGGCATTCGCACAGCCCACTCGGTCACCAGACCGTACGGGTCACCAGATGCGGACACGCTCCGCCGGTTCCAGCCACAGCCCGTCACCCGGTTCGACGCCGAAGGCGTCGTGGAACTCGACGAGGTTGCGGACTACCGCGTTGCAACGGAACTCCGGCGGCGAATGCGGGTCCACCGCGAGGCGGCGGGCCACCTCGGCGGGGCGGACCTTCCCGCACCACACGGTGGCCCAGGACGTGAAGAGACGCTGGCTGCCGGTGTAACCGTCGATGACGGGAGCCTCGACCCCGCCGAGGGAGATCTCATAGGCCTTGTGGGCAATCGTCAGCCCTCCCAGGTCACCGATGTTCTCCCCCACCGTCAGCGAACCGTTGACGTGCTGACCGGGGGCTTCTGGGGGCTCGAGCTCGTCGTACTGCGCGATCAGGGCCTCGGTGCGCTTGCCGAACTCGGCGCGGTCCGCGTCGGTCCACCAGTCGTTGAGATTGCCGGAACCGTCGTACTTGGAGCCCTGATCGTCGAAACCGTGGCCGATCTCGTGGCCGATGACTGCGCCGATACCCCCGTAGTTGTCGGCGTCGTCGGCGTCGAGGGAGAAGAACGGCGGCCGGAGGATCGCCGCGGGGAAGACGATCTCGTTCATGCCCGGGTTGTAGTAGGCGTTGACCGTCTGCGGGGTCATGAACCACTCGCTGCGGTCCACCGGGCTGCCCAGCTTGGCGAGCTCCCGGTCGACCTCGAACGCGAAGGCTCGGCGCACGTTACCGAGCAGGTCGTCACGTTCGATGGTCAGGGCCGAGTAGTCGCGCCAGGTGTCGGGGTGGCCGATCTTGGGGGTGAAGAGGCCGAGCTTCTCGAGCGCGCGATCCTTCGTCTCACGGGTCATCCAATCGAGGGCGTCGATGTCCTGGCGGTAGGCCTCGACCAGGTTGGCGACGAGCTCCGCCATGCGGGCTTTCGCAGCGGGCGGGAAGTGCTCGGCCACGTACAGCTCGCCGAGCGCTTCACCGAGACTGCCCTCGACCAGGCCTACACCGCGCTTCCACCGTTCCCGCAGCTGCGGGGCACCGGTGAGCGTGGTGCCGTAGAACGCGAAGTTCGCCGAGACGAAGTCGTCCGAGAGGAACGCGGCGCTCTGGTGCAACACCCGCCAGCCCAGCCAGTCGCACCAGGTCTGCACCGGCGTCGAGGTGAGCACCGCGGCCAGGCCCTGCAGGAAGCTGGGCTGACGCACGACGACCTCGGCGAACGCGGAGCCAGGCAGTTCGGCTGCCTCGATCCACGAGTCGAGGTCGACTCCCGGCAGCAGCGCGACGAGACCGGCACGGTCGAGCTTGTTGTACGTCGCGTTCGCGTCCCGGTTCTTCACGCGGTCCCAATGATGGGAGGCGAGCTCCGTCTCCAGCGCGAGGATCCGCTGCGCCGCACCCGCGGGGTCGGGCCGGGATCCCAGGGTGAGGATGCGCTCGACGTGCGCGACGTAGGCGTCACGGATCTCGGCGTACTGCTCCTCGCGGTAGTACGACTCGTCAGGGAGGCCGAGCCCTGACTGGGTGAGGTACACGACGTAGGTGTCGGACTTCGCATTGTCGGTGTCCACCCAGTAGGCGAACGGCCCCCCGACACCCGAACGTTCGAACGCCCCGAACTGCCGCACGAGGCCGGCGAGATCGGTGACCGCGTCCACCGCGGCGAGCTGTGGATCCAGCGGCGTCGCCCCGAGCGCCTCGATGCGGTCGGTGTCCATGAAGCTCGCGAACAGGTCGCCGATCTTCTGCCCGACGCTGCCGGTCTCGACCGACCCGTCGGCGGACGACGCCGCAGCAGCCTCCACGATGGCGTGGCACTCGGCCTCGGACTCGTCGCGCAGGCGGACGAACGCGCCGTCGACCGCTCGGTCGTCCGGGATCTCCGTCGTGGCCAGCCAGCGGCCGTTCACGTGCCGGAAGAGGTCGTCCTGGGGACGGACCGTCGGGTCGAGGGCGTCCGCCGGGGAGTGCTGGTCCGTGCTGGAGGTCATGACTGCACTTTAGGACGGCCCCCCGACAGACGCCGCGAGGAGACGCCGACCAGCAACAGGAGATTCAGCAGGGTGGACCCGATCACCACGTAGGCCATCGCGTGCGCATCGCCGCCCAGGACCCCGGTGAGGACAGCGACCAACCCACCGACACCGGACTGCAGAGCGGTGACGAGGGCCGCGGCCGCGCCGGCGCTGGTGCCGTAGGGCTCGAGCGCGAGGGTCACGGCGTTGGGCATGATCAGGCCGAGTCCGAGCAGGAGCAGGTAGAGCGGGACCGCATAGGCCCAGAACCCGCCGCCCGCGATGATTCCGCCCGCGAGCGCCAAGCCCCACACCAGGGCCCACACGACACCGATGCGTAGCAAGCGCCACGATCCGTAGCGCTGGACGAGCGCGGCGTTGACCTGGGTGCCGCCGACCAGGGCTGTGCCATTGACCGCGAAGTAGACCGCGAACTGGGTCGTCGAGAGGCCGAACCCGTCCTTGAGGACGAACGGCGACGTCGCGACGTAGCTCATGATCGTGGCCAACGCCAGACCCGGCATGGCCGCGAGGGCCAGGAAGCGGGGGTCGCGTACCAGCTCGTGATACCCGGAGAACGTCCGCCGCAGCCGAGTGAACCGGGTCTGGGTGACAGGTGCTCCCCGCGATGTCGTGGGGGAGTCCCCGGCCTCATCGCGCCGCTCGGGTCTCGTTTCCGGCAATCTGCGCCACACCGCGATCAGCACACCCGCACCGGCCACGGCCAGCAGGCCCAGAACCGGCCGCCACCCCGTCCACTGCGCGACGACCCCACCGACCGTGGGCGCGAAGAGGGGGGCGACACCGATGACCAGGACGATTCGCGACATCAGGCGGGCGGCCGTGGGGCCGGTGAAGAGGTCGCGGATGATGGCC
>JBPBQU010000634.1:0-2997 GCA_050955085.1 Janthinobacterium lividum
GCAACCCCGGATCGGGTCCTGCCGAACTCCTGAGCATCTTCGGGATACAGGGGGAGCGGATGCACGTACGGACCCGGCCGAAGCGCTCCTGATCGTGACCGCCCGGTCCCAGCCAAGACCCTGCGGGCCGCTGCCGGTCTTCGTCCGCCATCGTCGACCCATGAACCGGAAGGGCCGTCGTCATCGCCTCGTCGTCTCTCGACCCCGCAGACCTCGTTATCCTCGCGCCGAACAGGGCACACCCGCCACCGACCGAAGGAACTGATCGTGACCGATTCATCCCCCGATGACAGCGTCATCGCCCGCCTCGAGGACGAGGAACGGCGGATCATCCTTCCGCGTTTCGACCTCGAGGATGCCTGGACGTTGGGTTCGAGCCTGGCCGAACGCGCCCGTGCGGAGAAGTACCCCGTCCTGCTCGACATCCGCCGGGGAGAGCACGTGCTGTTCCGCGCGGTCCTCCCCGGTTCGACCCCCGACCACCAGTTCTGGGCGGCGCGAAAGGCTGCGTTGGTGCAGCGGATGGAGGCCAGCAGTGCGCTGGTCACCGCGCGGATGGCCGCCTCGGGCACCGATCCCTTCGCCGACGGCTGGCTCGATCACCGTTACGTGCTCGCGGGGGGCTCGTTCCCGGTCCGGGTCGCAGGGGTCGGTGTGGTGGGGGCCGTCACCGCGTCGGGGATGACGTCGGAGGAGG
Organism: Janthinobacterium lividum; assembly: GCA_050955085.1. Taxonomy (GTDB): domain Bacteria; phylum Actinomycetota; class Actinomycetes; order Actinomycetales; family Kineococcaceae; genus Kineococcus. The sequence continues at coordinate 698 of JBPBQU010000634.1, forward strand.
ACCACGCCCTCGTCGTCAGCGGGCTCGAGACGCTGCTGACCCAGCTGCAGTCCTGACGGTTCGCACCCCGCGGGCCCGACGCCGCGACGGGCTGTCGGCAGCAGTTGCCGTCAGCTCCTCGCGAGCCTCGCCACCGTCGCTGCGTCCAGCACCCGGTCGCTGTAGACCAGGCGCACCGCACCCGGGTCCGGATTCCCCGCGTCCGGGCCGGACCATACGAGATCGAGACCGGCCCGTTCAGCAGCGGCCTTGGACCGCACGTTGTGCTCCAGGAGAAACGCCGTGATCGGTAGTTCGGGTCGAACCGCTCGTGCCGCCGCCATCGCGGCCTCGATGATCTCGGCCGCGAAACCCTGCCGCCAGGAGTTCCGGGCCAGGCGGTAGCCGAGATTCCAGGCGACACCCGCCCGCAGATCGCAGCCACCCATCCCGACGAGGGTGTTGCGGGTGTCGCGCGCGACCCAGCTGCCGAGGTGAACTGCCCGCCAGCTCTCGAGCACCCGCTGGATCAGCACGGCCGTCTGGGCGCGGTCGGTGTGTCGCCCGGTAGGAAGGTGTTCCCACACGGCCGGGTCGGAGTAGAGCGTGAACACTTCCGGGACGTCGTCGGGAACCGGCCGGGTCAGTCGTAGACGCGCAGTGTCCTTCTTCGCGAACTCACCGCGCACGGAAAGGCGCTTGCCGCTGCGGCATCATCGGGGTGTTGGATCCGTACGTCATGCTTCTGAGCATCGCACGGGCAACTGCGCTGCCCGCAGTTCAGCTCGAGTGGTTGGCGTGGAACAACCAGGAGACCTGCTGGGCGCTGAGTTGGCTGGAGTAGACGGACGGTTCGTCGAGGAGGCCGACGAAGTACCCCCATCCGCTGGAAGTGACCGAGTCCAGGGTGGTGTCGGTCCAACCAGTCCCGGTGTCACCGCCGAAGCGCCAGTACCCCGCGTAGCTGGGCCCGTTGGTGAGGCTGCCGGAGGCACGAAGAGTGCCGTCGACGTAGAGAGCGGTGCCGGCGGCGCCCATGGTGGCGATCACGTGGTGCCAGGCGCCGTCGTTGAAGGTACCGGCAGCGGTGATGGTGGTCCGGGTGCTGTTGGTGGTGCCAACTCCGAAGTTCAGGGCGCCGCTGGCGCCGATCCAGACGACCCGGTCGACGGTGCCGGACGCGGCGGTGGCGCTGGCGCCGAAACCGGCGAGCTGGCCGCTGATGGGACTGCTGGTCTTGAACCAGGTTTCGAGGCTGAAGGTGTCTGGGGCCGTGCGAGCGGTGGGGTCGACGATGGCGGGTGGGCCGGCACTCACACCGGTCTGCTTCTGACCTCCGCCACCCGCGTAGGCGGCAGTGGTGGCGGACGCCGATCCGAACAGGGCACCGGGTTGTCCGACCTGGTAGGCGTCACCGGTGACGATACCGACGTTCGTAGGGATGGCCTTGTCGGGGACGGTGCCGGTCGGGGTCGTCACGTCCAGCGGCCACCACACGATGGGTGCGTCGGTGCTGACGGCGGCGGCGTAGGTGGTGGCGCTGTACGAGGCGGGGGTGGTTCGCGAACCGGCGGCGAGATGAGCGCTGACGCGGTCTGCGGTCAGGACACTGCTGTACACCGCCACGTCGTCGAGGACAGCATCGACGTAGTCGTCGCTCGAATTGGTGGTGGCCACCGCCCAGTCGAAGGTGTCGCCGCCGAGATGCCAACGCCCGGTGAACGTTTGGCTGGACGTCACGCTGATCAGGGTGCCGACCAAGGAGCCGTCGACGTACAAGATCATTTTCGCTGCGCCGAACGTGGCGACGAGATGGTGCCAGGCTCCGTCGTTGATCGTGGCGGTGGAGGTGATGATCTTCAATCCCGCGCTGGTGTTGATCCCGAACGAGACGGTCCCGTCATTGCGCATATAGAGGTTGCGGTCGTGGGAACTGGACTGACGTATCCCGGACCCGAATCCGAGGATCTTCCCGCCACTCGTACTGTTGGTGCGAACCCAGACCTCCACGCTGAATTGCGTCGGCGCCGTATACGTTTGTGAGGTGGTGATGCTGGATGCGGCCGGAAAGTGAACGCCACGCCTCGCGCCGTCGGTGACGGACGTGATGCCGGCCGTAGTGTCGGCGGCGGCGAATCCGTGGTGGCTACTGTTGGCGCTATCGACGATCGTCGTGAGCGGGGTGGAGTCGTCGAGCGGCCAGTACAGGATCGGACTGTCGGCCTTCGCGGCGGTGGCGTACGTCGTGGGGTTGTAGGACGCGACGTTGCTCGGTGAACCGGCGTTGTAGTGGTTCAGCACCTGAGTTGCATTGAGGTAGG
>JBPBQU010000635.1:0-2971 GCA_050955085.1 Janthinobacterium lividum
AGTCCGAGCTCCGGATCGCCCAGGCCCAGCTGGTGGGCTGGTTGGAAGGTCTCTTCCACGGCATCCAGACGGCGCTGGTCGCACAACAGATGGCCGCTCAGGCGCAGTTGCAGGAGATGCGCCGCGCACTGCCGGGGTCCGGGGGCGGCACGCCAGGGTCCGGTAGCGGGATGCCGGGGCAGGTCCGCGGGGATGGGATGCCGCGGGTCCAGACGCCGGGTACCGGCCAGTACCTCTGACGTGCTCCCCGCTGGTGTCAACGCCGGTGTCAACGCCGGGATCAACCCCGGACTGAACGCCGGGGCTTCTGCCCGCGCTCTCGATCCGAGGTCCGCATGAAGCTGGCTTTCTGGCGGCGAGCGCCGGACCCCCTGGGTGAGGGGGTCTGGCAACGCGCCTCGCATTCCGTCGATCGCGCGGTGCGGCGGGTCGAACAGGTCGTCGACGGTTGCCCACCCGGCCCCGATCGCGACGCCCTCCAGGCGCTGCTCCCCCGCATCGACCAGGTGGCGCGGACCACCTGGTCACGCTGTGCGCAGGCCCAGTCGGAGGCGCCCAGCTCCGAGTTCCTCATCCCCCGGGGTCCGGCCGGGGAGCACCCGGAACTGCACCGCCGGATCACCCGCACCGCGACCGCCTGCGCGCAGGTCGCCGAGGCGGCGGCGATGGTGCGGGTGGGCGCGGGGTCCCTCGCGTCCGTCGAGCGGGCACTGGTGCGCGCGGAGGATCTTGCCGGCCCCGGTCCACGCTGACCGATTGGGCCCCGAGGCGCGGGGCTGTCCCGACCGGCTGTGCGTGTCGGAGGTGGGTGCCACAGTGCTCGGCACGAGACCACCGACCGATCAGGAGGAGACACCGGTGCACATCGACAACGTCCGTGAACTCAAGGCCCAGCTACGCACCCGGTCCGTGACGACTGCCGCCATGTCGGCCCCGGCCGGGGTGGCCAGCCTCGGGATCAGCGTCCTGGGGGCCGGGGCCGACGGCCCCCGTTACGGCTTGGCCGTCCGTTACTCCGGGACCAGGGGTGGGGTCCTCGTCGAGCGCGTCCGGGAACTCACCGCCTCGGCCTCCGACGAGGAACTCGACATCCGCGACGTGGGCCGGGTGCAGGCGCTCACCGCGCCGACCGAAGACCGCACGTGGACGCCGGAAGCGTTGCAGCGCAGAGTCCGCCCTCTGCACCCCGGTGTGTCCATCGCTCAGCAGGACGTGACCGCGGGAACCCTCGGGGGGTTCGTCACGGTCACGGGTTCCGACGGCGTCTTCGTGCTGTCCAACAACCACGTCCTGGCGAACTCCGACCAGGCCGCCCTCGACGACCCGGTGCTGCAGCCCGGCCCCTACGACGGTGGGCAGAGCGGTGACCGGGTGGGACGTCTGGCGCGGGCCGTGGTGCTGGACGCCGGTGGCGGGAACGCCGTGGACGCGGCGCTCGCACTGCTCGAGGACGTCGCGGACGCCTCCAGGGTGGACCCGACCTACCCGGTCGGGCGCCTCCTCGGCTGGGCCGAGCCCGACGACGAGATGAGAGTCGAGAAGGTCGGGCGCACGACGGGCCACACCCGGGGTCGGGTCAGCGCCATCGAGCTCGACGACATCGCCGTCGAGTACCCCGTCGGCGTCGTGAGTTTCGACGGCCAGTTCGAGGTCACCGGGAACGGTTCGGCGTTCTCGGCGGGCGGGGACTCGGGATCACTGGTCTACCGGCCCGACACCCGCGAGGCCGTCGGCCTGCTCTTCGCAGGCAGCGAACGGGGTGGGGAGAACGGCACAGGCTTGACGTTCTGCAACCCGATCGGCCTCGTGCTCGACGCGCTCGGTGCGACACTGGTGGTGTGAGCCAGTCGGGTGCGGGGACCGGAATGGACGCCGCGCGCGCGGCCAAGGCGCACGTCAAGCGGCTGGTGGCGGATGATCCCCGGGTCAACGGCATCGGGTTGTCGCGCAGCGGCGGCGGGTGGGCCGTGAAGGTCAACGTGGTCGACGAAAGCGACTACCCCGAGCTACCGGAAACCGTCGACGGTGTCCTCGTGCGCGTCGCTGCCATCGGTCGCGTCAGCACCACCGGGGACGTCAGCGCCATCGCTCAGGTGGGCACCATCGGCCCATCAGGTGCCCGCAGCCCATCAGGTGCCCCCAGCCCATCAGGTGCCCGAGGACAAGCAGGCACCCCTGGCCAGCTCAACTCTCGCGCAAGCTGAGCAACCGCTCCAACACCTGGGCGACCCCGTCGTCCCCGCACGCCGGTGCGACGTCGTCCGCGGCGTCGATCGCTTCCGGGTGCCCGTCCGCCATCGCGTAGGACCGCCCGGCCCAGCGCAACATCTCGAGGTCATTGGGCATGTCGCCGAAGGCGACGACGCCTGCTGCGCCGATACCGCGGTCCGCGGCGACCTGCGCGAGCGTCGAAGCCTTGCTGACGCCCAGATCCATCATCTCGATGAGGGAGTCCGCGGCGTTGGAATGCGTGACGTTGACGAGGTCGCCGACCTCGCGCACCGCCACGGCCAGCATGTCGTCGCTGCGAACTCCCGGGCACTTGGCGAGGATCTTCACGATCGGAGGGGTGTCGACGAGCAGGTCCTCGAAGGCGCCCACGCGCTGCTCCAGACCCGTGTCGAAGCGCGTCGCGTAGGCCTCTTCTCGACGGAACCCGACGACCGCCTCGAGGGCGAACCCGATGCCGGGCAGTGCCGGACGTAACCGGCTGGCGACCTCGCGAACGACGTCGACGGACATCGGGTACTGGCGCACGACGGTCTCGGTGTCGAGATCGAACACGATGGCCCCGTTGGCGCACACCACCTGTCCGCGCAACCCCGCCTCGAGGGCGAGCGGCTGGACCCAGCGTGGGGGGCGACCGGTGACCGGCACGATCGGGATGCCCGCCCGTGCGCAGGCGGCGAAGGCGTCCAGTGTGCGCTGCGAGACCGGCTTCTCCCGCGGGATGATCGTGCCGTCGAGATCA